>JAAWEX010000035.1 GCA_022794495.1 Lawsonibacter sp.
CATCCGGTCGCCGAAGAGCTGGGTGATGAGACGGGCATAGGCGGTCTCGGCGCAGCCGGCGCAGGAGCCGGAGAACTCCAGCAGAGGCTTCTTGAACTGAGAGCCCTTGACGGACAGGTCGGCCATCTCTTCCTTGGTGGTGACGTTGGCGACCATATAGTTGAACACATCCTGCTGCGCGGCCTCCTGCTCCTGACCCACCATGGCCAGAGCGTCCACCGGGCAGGTCTTCACGCACACAGAGCAGCCCATGCAGTCCAGGGGGCTAATGGCGATGGAGAACTTGTACTGACCCTTGCCCTTGCCGGCCTTCACGTCCACGATCTTGGCGGCTTCGGGGGCCTTGGCGGCCTCGTCCTCAGTCAGCGCGAAGGGACGGATGGTGGCATGGGGGCAGACATAGGAGCACTGGTTGCACTGGATGCACTTGGAGGAGTCCCAGGTGGGCACGGAAACAGCTACGCCGCGCTTCTCGTAGGCGGCGGCGCCCAGCTCGAAGGTACCGTCCACATAGGGCTCGAAGGCGGAGACAGGCAGGCTGTCGCCGTCCATGCGGTCCACGGGATCGAGGACGTTGTTCACCAGGTCTACCAGCTTGACAGGGCCGCTGTGCTTGTTCTCCTTGGGGGCGTCCTGAGCGTCCTTCCAGGAGGCGGGCACCTCGAACTTCTTGAAGGCGGTAGCGCCGGCGTCGATGGCCTTATGGTTCATGTCCACGATGTCCTGGCCCTTCTTCAGGTAGGAGTGGGTGGCGGCGTCCTTCATATACTGGATGGCCTCGGCCTCGGGCATCACCTTGGCCAGAGCGAAGAAGGCGGACTGGAGGATGGTGTTGGTGCGCTTGCCCATGCCGATATCCCGGGCCAGGTCGATGGCGTTGATGGTGTAGACCTGGATGTTGTTCTCGGCGATATACCGCTTGGCCACGGCGGGCATATGGTGATCCAGCTCCTCATCGGACCACTGGCAGTTGATGAGGAAGGTGCCGCCGGGCTTGACGTCCCGAACCATGGGGAAGCCCTTGACGATATAGGCGGGCACATGGCAGGCCACGAAGTCGGCCTTGTTGATATAATAGGGGGCGCGGATGGGCTGGTCGCCGAAGCGCAGGTGGCTCACCGTCACGCCGCCGGTCTTCTTGGAGTCGTACTGGAAGTAAGCCTGGACATACTTGTCGGTGTGGTCGCCGATAATCTTGATGGAGTTCTTGTTGGCGCCCACGGTGCCGTCGCCGCCCAGACCCCAGAACTTGACCTCAATGGTGCCCTCAGCGGCAGTATTGGGGGCGGCGTGCTCGGCCAGAGACAGATCGGTGACGTCGTCCACGATGCCGATGGTGAACTTCTTCTTGGCGTCGGCCTTAGCCAGCTCCTCATACACGGCGAACACGCTGCGGGGCGGGGTGTCCTTGGAGCCCAGGCCGTAGCGGCCGGCGATGACGGTCTTGTCGGTGATGCCCTGCTCGGCCAGAGCGGTGATCACGTCCTGATACAGGGGCTCGCCCAGGGAGCCGGGCTCCTTGGTGCGGTCCAGCACGGCGATCTTCTTGCAGGTGGCGGGGATGGCGGCGATGAGCTTGTCGGCCCGGAAGGGGCGGTACAGACGGACCTTCACCAGGCCTACCTTCTCGCCGTGGGCGTTCATATAGTCGATGACCTCCTCGGCCACGTCGCAGATGGAGCCCATGGCGATGATGACCCGGTCGGCGTCGGGAGCGCCGTAGTAGTTGAACAGCTGATAGTTGGTGCCCAGCTTGGCGTTGATCTTGCCCATATACTCCTCAACGACCTCGGGCAGGGCGTCGTAGTACTTATTGCAGGCCTCGCGGTGCTGGAAAAAGATGTCGCCGTTCTCGTGGGAGCCCCGCATGGTGGGGTGCTCGGGGTTCAGGGCGCGGGCGCGGAAGGCGGCCACGGCGTCCATGTCCACCATCTCGCCCAGATCCTTGTAGTCCCAGATAGCGACCTTCTGAATCTCGTGGGAGGTGCGGAAGCCGTCGAAGAAGTTGATAAAGGGAACGCGGCCCTTGATGGCCGCCAGGTGGGCCACAGGAGCCAGGTCCATAACCTCCTGCACGTTGCCCTCGGCCAGCATGGCAAAGCCGGTCTGGCGGCAGGCCATCACGTCGGAGTGGTCGCCGAAGATGTTCAGAGACTGGGCGGCCACGGTACGGGCGGAGACATGGAACACGCCGGGCAGCAGCTCGCCGGCGATCTTATACATATTGGGGATCATCAGCAGCAGGCCCTGAGAGGCGGTATAGGTGGTGGTCAGTGCGCCCGCGTTAAGAGAGCCGTGGACGGTGCCGGCGGCGCCGGCCTCAGACTGCATTTCGATTACCTTCACGGTGTCGCCGAAGATGTTCTTCTGGCCCTGCGCGGCCCACTGGTCAACGTAGTCGGCCATGGGGCTGGACGGCGTGATGGGGTAGATGCCCGCCACTTCGGTGAAGGCGTAGCTGACATACGCAGCGGCGTTGTTGCCGTCCATGGTTTTGAATTTTCTTGCCATAGAGGTTCCCTACTTTCTTCCTAAATTTGCTTGGAATTCTTCTGCTCTTTTTACAGGCCTGTCCCCATCTGACCAATGGCAAAACAGCTATCATCTGTATAAGCAATCAGTTATATCGGGGCAGGTCTGCGCCGCCCCGGCAGACAGGGCGGGCCATGGAAATCCATACGGACGTAGTGTATCACTTTTTTAGCCGTTTGTAAACTTTTCCGGTGAAATTTTTCAGCGAAATTTTCGATTCCACAGTATTACAAAACCCGCCCCTCCGGGATCTTTCCGAAGGAGCGGGTCTGGCTGTTAAATCAGGCGGTTATGTAGTCTGTCAGCCGCCCATGGCGGTGGTGGAGAGCAGGTTGCCGAACTCAGCGGCGTCCTTGGGCACCCAGACCTTCTTGGTCTTGCCGTTGATCTCCATGTCGGCCAGCTCGAAGTCCACGTCGAAATCGGCGGTGTTGTCAGTGGGCTTGATGTCGGAAATCGCGCCGGCGGCGGCCTGCAAAATCGTGCCGAAGGCGGCGTCCATGTCGCCGCTCTGGAGCAGGTCGGGGTCCACGTTGCTCATGGCGTTGGTCATCGCCTCAGTCAGGGCGGTGGGGTCAAAGGTGTTCACGGTGCAGGTCACCACGGCGGCGCCCGTCTTCTCGTCGGACTGCTTGGTAACAGCGGTAAGCTTCACCTCGCTGAACATCTTCATAAAGGCGTCTACAAACTCCTGCATCTCCTCGTTAGAGACCGTCATGCCGTTAGTGGTAAACTGGGTCGCCAGCTGCTCGGCCAGCTCGTCATAGAGACTGCCGTCCAGGCCCATATCCTTGCGGGCCTCGGCCTCGTCGGCATAGCCAAACAGCTCTACCAGCGTGGAGGCGTCGTCCTTCAGGATCATGTTGAAGAGCGCCACGGCCACCTGGTCGGCAGGGGCGGGGGCCTCCTTCTTTCCGCAGCTGGTCAAGGTAAGAGAGCACACCATAAGCATGGCCAGCAGCAGCGCGGGGATTCTGCGTACTTGTTTCACTGAAGTCACTCCTTTTTCAACATTCGGCATTCAAGCCGTAAAACACATTATACGCGCGCCGCTTGGTAAAATCAACCGCCAAAATAGAAATTTATCAAAGCCTAATCCTCTGTCCTCTGTTGCTTTTTTCCAGAAAAAACGTTACAATAGGTCTTACTCTATATTTCATTTTAGGAGGCGGGGGCATGGTACGATCCATACAATCCTTAGGGCTCCAGGGGGTCACCGGCTACCTGGTAACCGCCGAGTGCGACCTGTCCGGCGGCCTGCCCGCTTTCACGGTGGTGGGCCTGCCCGACGCCGCCGTCAACGAGGCCAGGGAGCGGGTGCGCTCCGCCATCAAAAACTGCGGCTTCACCTTCCCTGTCAGCCGGATCACCGTTAACCTGGCCCCTGCCCACCTGAAAAAGGCCGGCACCCTCTACGATCTGCCCATGCTGGTGGGGATTCTGGCCGCCGGCAAGCAGCTGCGCCTGCCCAGAGAGAACTGCGCTTTTCTTGGGGAGCTGTCCCTGTCGGGACAGCTGCGGCCCTGCGCCGGGATGCTGTCTATGGCGCTGGCCGCCAAGCGCGAGGGCATCGAGGCCCTGTACGTCCCGGAGGAGAACGCGGCCGAGGCCACCCTGGCGGAGGGACCTGTGGTCTACCCCGTCCGGGACGTGGGGCAGCTGGAGCGCCACCTGATGGGCGAGGAGCTCATCTCCCCCGCCCCGCCCTGGATTCCCTCTCCCGCCGCCCTCCACTGCCCCGACCTGTCCGAGGTCAAGGGTCAGGAGCAGGTAAAGCGGGCTTTGGAGATCGCCGCCGCCGGGGGTCACAGCGTCCTCATGTCCGGCCCGCCGGGAACCGGCAAATCCATGCTGGCCCGCCGCCTGCCCGGCATCCTCCCCGATATGACCCGCCAGGAGGCCCTGGAATGTACCGAAATCCACTCCATTATGGGCCAGACCAGCGCCAAACAGCCCCTCATCGCCCTGCGGCCCTTCCGCTCCCCCCACCATACTATCTCCTCCACCGGAATGTCCGGGGGAGGCTCCAACCCCCGGCCCGGGGAGATTTCCCTGGCCCACAACGGGGTCCTCTTTCTGGACGAGCTGCCCGAGTTCCCAAAGGAGGTGCTGGAGGTTCTCCGCCAGCCCCTGGAAGACGGGGAGGTACAGATCTCCCGGGCGGCGGGCACTGTCACCTACCCCGCGCGGTTTATGCTGGTGTGCGCCATGAACCCCTGCAAGTGCGGCTGGTACGGCCACCCCTCGGGGCGCTGCCGGTGTACTGAGGCAGAGGTGAAAAAATACCTCTCCCGGCTGTCCGGCCCCCTCCTGGACCGGCTGGACCTGTTTGTGGAGGTGGCCCCTCTGGAGTTCGACGAGCTGGCCCAGCGGGAACGGGCGGAGACCTCCGCCCAGGTGAAGGAACGGGTGGACGCCGCCCGGGCCCTCCAGACCGCCCGGCAGAAGGACACCGGCGTACCCAGCAACGCCCAGTTGACCCGCGAGAGCCTGGATCGGTTCTGCGCCCTGGACGAGAGCTGTCAGCAGCTGATGAAGGGGGCCTTCGACCGCATGGGCCTCACCGCCCGGAGCTACGACCGCATCCTGCGGGTGGCCCGCACCATCGCCGACCTGGACGGCGGCGGGGATATCCAGCCCACTCACCTGGCCGAGGCCCTGCAATACCGGCCACCGGAATATTTGCGAAGATAGAAATTGGACGGCCGCCGGCCGTCCAATTTTTGGCTTATCAAACAAAACTTTTACACTTTTCTAATCGGATGCCTATAATTGGCCTTGGGAACATCGACGATCTCCGGTTTGTTCTTTGGCATATAAAATTCTTTATATTCCCTCTTAAAATCAAAGGCCATAACTTCCTCCGGCAAATTCTTATCCTTTCTTCCACCGCTTCAGGGTGGGGAACCAGCCCCGCATCATCTTCTCTGCCTCCTCCTGGGGGCCGAAGGGGTGGCCGTTCTCGGCGTTGAACTTCAGGTTAAAGGCGATGATATCGTCCATGGCAGCGTCGGGTGCGGTGAACGCCCCATTCTGATAGCAGTAGCGGCAGTAGTCCTCACTGAGGGCGCCGCCGGCCTCGGTGCCCTTGTCCTCGGGCTTGTCCAGGGGCATGCCACAGCACTGACAAAACTTTTTTTCTTCCATTTAGAAAACCTCCTTATTTTGAGCGGGGTCCGTGCCCCTGGCTCTGTCATAAGGATACGCCCTATAACCTGACAGGGTCTGTCAGGTTATATAAATTTCCAGCGATTTCTTCATTTCCTCCTTCAGAATGTCCCTCCAATAATCCGGTGAGAGCACCTCCAGCTGGCCGCCGAAGGATAAAAGGAAGGACAACAACCACTGATCCTCGGGAAAGGTACAGTCCACCAGCAGGCAGCCGCCGGGCTGGACGGCAATCTCTCTGGGGTGGAAGTAATCCCGCACCCGCCATGCGGTGGCGGGGGCAAACCGCAGCTTCAGGTTCACCCCCCGGCAGCCATCCGGGAGGGGCGCCTCCAGATGCTCCGGGGGAGTACGCAGCGGACAGCTCCCTTCCTCCAAGGCCAGCTCCTCCATCCGCACCAGGCGGAAGATGCGCCAGTCCTGTCTGGCCCGGCAGAAGGCGGACAGATACCAGCACCCGGCCTTAAACACCAGCCGGGCGGACTCCACTTCCCGGCGGCTCTTCTCCCCGGCGGAGCTGTAGTATGTGAACGATAAGGGCCGGCGCTCCAGAATGGAGCGCTTCACCAGGGAGAAATTCTCCCGCTCCACCGCTCCGCTGCCCCAGTCCGCAAAGTCCACCTCCAGCCAATCGCTCCCCTCCCGGCGGAACAGGGCGGACAGCCGGGACAGAGCCTCCTCTCCCCCGGCCGTAGCCCGGATAGCCTGGAGGGCAAAAAGAATCTCGTCCTGCTGCTCTTGGGACAACAGAGCCCGGTCCAGAACAAACTGGTCCATCAAACGGATACCGCCCCCCTTGCCCTTCTGGGCGTAGACAGGGATACCGGCGGCGGACAGCGCATCCACATCCCGGTAGATGGTGCGCTCCGACACCTCCAGCCGCCGGGCCAGCTCCCCGGCGGTGACGGCCCGCTTCTCCACCAGAAGGTAGAGAATTTCAAAGAGGCGGCTGTTTTTCATCGGACCGTAATCTGCCCCAGCACCTCCCCGATGGGCAGGTTGATGGCCAAGCTGGCCCGGCCGTCGTAGGGGGTGGGACTCTTGTTAATCAGCACCAGCTGGGAGCCCCGGTAGTAGTTAATCAGCCCCGCGGCGGGGTAGACTGCCAGAGAGGTGCCGCCGATGATGAGCAGGTCGGCCGCCTGGATATCCGCCACCGCACCCTCGATAGTGGCGCTGTCCAGCCCCTCCTCGTAGAGGACCACGTCGGGCTTGACGGTCCCGCCGCAGACGCACCGGGGCACCCCGGTCCCCTCTTTGATCTCCGTCACCCCATAGGGCCTGCGGCATTTCATGCAGTAGTTCCGGTGGACCGACCCATGGAGCTCCCAAACCCGCTTGGACCCCGCCAGCTGGTGGAGCCCGTCGATATTCTGGGTGACCACGCTCCGCAGTCTGCCCGCCGCCTCCAGCTCAGCCAGCTTTTTGTGAGCGGCGTTGGGCTGGGCGTCCAGACAGAGCATCTTATCCCGGTAAAAGCGGTAGAACTCCTCAGGCTGGGCGTCGAAAAAGCTGCGGCTGAGGATTTGCTCCGGGGGCCAGGCGTACTTTTGGTTGTACAGCCCGTCCACGCTGCGGAAATCCGGGATGCCGCTTTCGGTGCTTACCCCCGCCCCGCCGAAAAAGACGATGGCGCGGCTCTCGTCAATCCACTGCTGTAAGGTTTTGATTTTTTCGTCCATAGAAAGCCCTCCTTTCAATCCGGAAATTATATATTCTGTTCCATCTCGTCTGTCGGTTCATAGTCAATTTTCCAATCCAGATAAGAGCCTAATGTACCGCATTCTGTACAGCGGTTCCCGATGTAGACCCACTTGACGCTTCCGTTTTCCCTGCGGACGAACCCTACTCTAACATTGAATGACTTACTGGTCTTGCACACAGAACACTTCTTGCTTTTTGGTTTCGCGTCCGCCCAAATATCGCCGCAGTCAAGCAGTATCTTTTTCGTTCCGCAAGCCGTACATATCACTTGAATCGCACCCTCGTTTTGATCGACCCGAAGCTCAAACGAATCGCCTCCACAGGCGTGGCACATTACGGGCTTTACATCCAAGATATCTTCTTCTGCATATAAATGAAGCCATTCGGATATGTCCTCGGCCGAATCACCTGTCCAATATTTTTTTGATCTGTCAATCATAAAATCCCCTCCAAAACTCCCGATTTATGATTTTGATTATATCACCGCCGGCCTAAAACGTCAACGAACATGGAAACTCCCTCTTGACTTAAACCCGGCTTTAAAAAGTTTTAGGCTCTTAAAAAACGCAGACGGGGCCGGGCAAAAGCCCAGCCCCGCCTCCTGTTATCCGGCGCGTTCAGCGCTTTGGCCATTGGACCTGCTCTTTTTCATGCCGTCAACAGCCAGAGCTGTGTAGTAGACGGCATAGAACAGGGTAAACCCGCCGGAGATGGGGATCGCGGAGCAGACCACAGCCGCAGGGATACCCAGGCCAGCGCTGTCGGAGGCGGCCTGGACTGCCAGGACGTATCCGCCGTATATCACCACCACACAGACAAAAACCAGCAGGCAGACGCCGGTGAGAGCCTCCGCAGCCAGCAGGGCCGCATTCTTCAGCCTGACTTTTAAAACGGAGACGTCCAGGCGCTCCTTCAGGCTAAGCACATAGACGGAGCCATGCATAACCATCCACACAAACAGGGATTGAAATACGGCCTCAGCGTGGGCGCCGGAGCCGCCGAAGAACTGTTGGGCCGCCGTCTGACAGACCAGCAGAGCGGCCATAACGCCCAGAATGGCAACACACAGCCACTCCATAACCTTGTCCACCCTTTTCTTCGCCGCAATCAAGCCTTGCATAAAGGCCCTCCTTCCTCATTCAGCGGCCGTCCCAGCCGCCTATGCTATCTTATCGTGATTACGGCCGGTTTGTCAATTACTATTTCCAATATGGAAGGCGTCCGCCGAACTGCTCCGGCGGACGCCTTCTCTCCTTATTCTTCCACAGAAATCCGCTTTACCTCCAGGTAGTAATGCTCCTGGTCCGGGTCCAGCGTCACGCGGCTGACGCCGTTCTCCAGGTCGAAGCCGAAGTTCTGCCGGACAATCTCAATCTGCCCCCGGTCCTCCAGGACGGCGGTCTGACTGGCGCAGGCCAGGTTGGAGCCCAGCTTGGTCACCAGGTCATAGCCGTAGACCCCCCGGTTCTCGGTGTGGGCGCAGTAGAAATCGTAGCTGCCCTCTTTCCGCATCTCCGCTGTCAGCGTGACGCTCCCCCCCGCGGGAACCGTCACCTCCGCCTCCAGGTAGAACACCCGGAACATGATATTCACATCCATAGGCTCAATATCTCCCCACTGATACCGCTCCATGGGGTCGTCGGCCAGCACGCCGTAGCTCAGCAGCCAGTCCTTCCACAGGCCGTAGGCCAGGTCAAAATCCTGCTCCTCCCGCAAGGCATACCAGGCCACCGTATGGAGGATATCCTCCAAATCGCTTTCGTACCGTTTAACGGTCACCCCGGCCTCTATGGTCTTTTCGTCATCCCAGCCCCCGGTGACATAGCCCTGAGTGGTCATGTTTTGGATGTCCTCCCCCAGGACAATCAGGTATCTGGGCCATTTTTTACTCTCTGGCCAGAAGTCTCGGGGGATGGAAAAGGACTTGATCTGACAGCCGTTCTCCTGGTCATAGCTGCCGCCGCCAAAGCCGAAGGACAGCACCTCAGTTTTTGCGTAATCCAGGTTGAACTCCACCCGGATAGTGGGGTTGGGGACGCCCGCCTTCTCGTCGGGCTCGGGCCCCCAGGGGTCGGTGAACTCATAGACGGTCACCGGGACGCCGCTGAGGTCGGCCCACTCCTTCATAGCACGCTCGAGATAGTCTCCGCCCTCCAGGCTGTCCCGAAAATCCTCCCAGCTGTTGGGCTGGTCCAGGTTGAGGCTGCCTGGGTTGTCCGTCCGGTTGGGCCAGCCCTCCCAGGCCCCCTGGAAGCCGCCGGAGTACTGCCCGGCGTGAAGGGTGGCCTCCAGCGCCTGCCCGCCGGCGGTGAGGGTTGGCTGTATCTCCTCCAGGTCTGACAAGCTTCCGGCGAAGGGGTAGAGCACCGAGACCGTCTTATCCTCCACCGAGGTGTTGGTCAGGGTGTAGGCGTCGGTCACCTGGATATCGTGGGGGGTCTTGTAATACCCTCCCGCCTTCAGGTCCGCGTCGGGAACCCACTCCCGCGTCCAGGTCGAAAAGTCCATTGTAATCTCCCGCCGGGCTGTGATATCGCTGTCCGCCTCTTTCAGCGTCAGGGGGAACACCGGCCCGGCGTAGGCCATAAAGGTGGACGCCCCGTCCGACCCCGCGCCCGCGCCTCCGGCCCCCGCAATGCCGGCGTTCCCGCCCAGCCGGGGCAGGACATAGCTGCCCGCTCCGATCACCAGGACCAGGGCGGCGGCCAGGACGCCCCACCGCCTCCATTGGAACCGACTTGTCCGGCCCTCTGGAGACGCCTCGTCAATTTTTTCCTCGCTGATTTCGCCCAAAGCCTCGAAGAGGCGCTCGCTGCGTTCACTCATAGGTTGATCCCCTCCTGTTCCAGAGCCCGGCGCAGGCCGTCCCGGAGGCGGCCCAGCCGCTTTGCCATGCTGTTGGGGGAGCACCCGGCCTGGGCGGCCACCCGGTCCACCCGCTGGCCGTACCAGTACCGCCGCAGAAAGGCGGTCCGGTCCGCCGGGGACAGGGTATCCAGCCACCGCTCGATGGTCCGGGCGGTCTCCCTGGCCTCGGTGAGCTCCTCGGCGCTGGGGGCGGCGGGCAGCGACTCCTCCAGCTCCTCCAGCAGAACGTCCATCCCTCTCCCCCGCTTTTCCGCCCGCTTTGCCCGCCAGCGGTCGATGGACAGGTTCCTGGTGATTTTGGCCAGGTAGGCCCGCAGGGAGCCGGGCCGCTGGGGCGGCATGGTGTCCCAGGCCCGCTGCCAGGTGTCGTTGACGCACTCCTCCGCGTCCTCCCGGCTGTCCAGAATGTTCTGCGACAGGGCCCGGCACAGCTTTCCATACTTTTCGTCGCTGGCTGTAATTGCCCTCTCGTCCCTGGCCCAGTACAGGCCGATGATGGCGGCGTCCTCCATAGGCGCTCCTCCTCTCCTTCCGTCTGAAAGGTCCTTTCAACCATTGAGACGAAATTTTCCGGGAAATGTGACAGGGATTTTTCTGTAGGGGCGGGTATTACCCGCCCGTTCAACAAAATACACAGCGTCATTATTCGGGCGGATGATATCTGCCCCTGCAAAATACCCCGTCCGGGCCAGCCGGGCGGGGCGCAATTTTTAATCCATACAAAACATGGGCCGGGCCTCGTCAAAGAGATCCACCATGCCGCAGTAGTTCAAAACCTCATACTTCCACAGCCAGTCCTTCTGCTCCTGGCTGAGCTCCGACTTTTTCAAAAACTGCCCGTCGGCGGTGACAAAGCCCACCGGGGTGATGGCGGGCATCACCTCATACAGCTCAGCCAAAAACTCCATGTAGCCGGTGAGGGGCAGGCCGGCGGTCTGGGCGGTGAGCACCCCTAAAAAGTTGGGGCTTACCACCACATCCTGCCGCTCCTCAATGTCGTAATTGGCCCAGATGAAAAATGGGACGGCGTATTGCCGCAGCACCTCCTCTGTGGTCCGCTCCGACAGCTTCTTGCCGTACAGCGCCTCGTAAAAGGCGTTGGCCAGCGGAGGCTGGTGGTCCCCGAAGAACACCACCAGGGTGGGCTCGTCGCACTGGCTGTAGTAGGTGATAAGCTCCTCCAGGGCCAGGTCGCTCTCCCTCATCAGGGCCAAAAACTGTTCCGCCGTCCGGTCCGCCGCCTTCAAGCTGCTGGCCAGCTCAATATGCCGGGGCAGGTTGTACCAGCCCTGGGCGTAGCCGCTGTGGTTCTGCATGGTAACATTAAAAAAGAAGCTGCTGTCCTCCCCCTCGGTGGACTTGCAGATCATCTCATAGTCCGATTTGTCCGAGATGTAGCTGCGAATGATATAGGGGTTTACGACGTCCTCCTCATACAGCTGCCGGTCAAAGTCCAGATACTGGTAGGCCAGCACCCGATTCCAGCCGGAGGACTTGTAGGGGTGGAAGGCAGTGGTGGCATAGCCCTGGCTCCCGGCCAGGGCTGCCAGGGAGGGCATTCCCTCCTCCACGTAGAGCTGGTAGGCCACGGTATGAGGGGGCTGGAACAGGCTTGTAAAGCCGGTGAGGTATTCAAACTCAATGGTAGCCGTGCCCCCTCCGGTCACCGAGGAGTACATCCAGCCCTGAATGGTATTCTCCTTCAGGGAGTGGAGGAAGGGGGTGGGGTCCTCCGAGGGGTTCAGGCCGTCGAAGATGGTCAGGTCGCCAAAGGACTCGTTCATCACCACCACAATATTTACCGGCTTTTTCTCCGGGTCGGCGGGAACGCCGGGATATTCCTCCATCAGCTCCAGCACCAGCTCCTTGGAGTAGCCCTCCGGCCTGTCCACCGAGGAGTACCGCAGAGCGATGGAGAAGTTGAGCAAAAAGCCGTTGCGCTGGGTGACCCACTGTTGGGTGTAGATGTCCAGGGCGGGGAGCATCCCAGTGCAGAAAAAGGCGTAGCAGTAGCAGGTGATGGCGCCCCACAGAGCTGCACAGCCCAAGGCAGGGATTTTGGCCCGTTTTTTCTGGGGGACGCAGAAAAGCACTAAAAACAGGTAGGCCGTCAGCAGGATGGCCGCCTGGGTGATGTAGACGTCTATCGAGTAGTCGAAGCCCTTGGCCACATTGGCGGCGGTGCGCCAGCCGGTGACGTCCGCCGGAAAGAGAATGCGGCCCCGAAACCGGAGGACGTAGTGGTTCACCAGGCCAAACAGGAATGACAGTGCCGCCCCCAGTGCCGCGGAGCGCCGGTTTCGTCCGCAGATCAGCCGCAGGACAATAAAAATACAGTAATAAAAGATCATGTTCATCAGCACCTGCCAGGCGGCCAGGTCATCAAACACGTCGTTTTCATTTAAAATTTCCACCATCCACAGGCACACCCAAGGTCCCAGCAGAAAAACCAGCCGGGACGCCCACAGGTCCGGGCGCTCTCTCAGGCTCCGGCCCAGGCGGCGGGAAGTATCATACAGCAGCGTTCTCATATTGTTCCTCCCACAAACAGCAAGTAAAGAATAGCATAACGGTTTTACAAAAAAATGCAAGGGCTTCTTTCATCCTTCAAAAAAATTTAATGATTGCGCCCTTTTTGTTATAGACGTAATATTCTCTGCCAGGTTCCGCCCATTTGAAAAGAATTTTTATTCATATTTTTATGAATATTCACGCCTCCCGCCCCGGCCCTTTTCCGTCCTTGCCGCTGAATTTCAATAAATGTGTCCTTTTCGACCAAAACGCCGCCGGTTGGCGGCCCAATTTTGAACACTTACCCATTGACTGTGTATATTCTTTCAGAGTATAATCATCCCAGCGTCCGGGAGACCGGACCGCCAACCGCATTTGAAAAGGAGTTTTTATCATGAAGAAGATTCTTGCTTTCGCCATGGCTACAGCCATGGCCCTGTCCATCGCCGCCTGTACCGGCGCTGGCAGCACCCCCCCCGCCTCCAGCAACCCACCTGCCTCCAGCAATCCCCCCGCCGCTTCCGGCAATCAGGGCGGCAGCTCCGCTGACGCCAGCACCCCCGCCTTCACCACCGTGGAGCCCGGCAAGCTGCACATGTCCACCAACGCCGAATTTCCTCCCTATGAGATGCTGGACGACTCCGGCAGCCCCGTCGGCATCGACGTAGAGGTGGCCGCCGCCATCGCCGACAAGCTGGGCCTGGAGCTGGTGGTGAATGATATGGGCTTTGACGCCGCCCTGCTGGCCGTCCAGAACGGTCAGAGCGACATCGCCATGGCCGGCATCACCGTCAGCGAGGACCGTCTGGCCAAGATGGACTTCACCGACTCCTACGCCACCGGCGTGCAGGTGGTCATCGTCAAGGAGGGCTCCGACGTCACCATGGACAACCTGGGCGAGAAGATGATCGGCACTCAGATGGGCACCACCGGCTACATCTACGCCTCTGACACCCCCGATAACGGCGGCTACGGCGAGGACCACGTGATCGGCTATGAGACCGGCGCTGTGGCGGTTCAGGCCCTGGTCAGCGGCCAAGTGGACGCCGTTATCATCGACAACCTGCCTGCCCAGAGCTACGTGGAGGCCAACGCCGCTGCCGGGCTCACCATTCTGGAGGGCACCTGGGTAGAGGAGGACTACGCCATCGCTCTGCAAAAGGGCAACACCGAGCTGATGGCCGCCGTCAACGGCGCCCTGAACGAGCTCAAGGCCGACGGCACCTTCCAGAGCATTGTGGACAAGTACATCACTGCTGACTAATAGAAAATAAGCGGGGGGCGGCCCACACCGGGCCGCCTCTCTCACTGTAAGAAGGGGGACGTGTCCATGGACTGGGCGCAGTATTATGCTCAGCTGAGCGAGATGGCCAG
>JAAWEX010000036.1 GCA_022794495.1 Lawsonibacter sp.
GGAGCTGCTGGAGCGGATGGGAATCTCCAGATTTGAGGTCATCCCGGCGCAGGGCGAGGAGTACATGGACCCGGACCTGGAGCCGGCCCGGCTGGTGGAGGCGCTGTCCCGGAGCAAATGCGCCCAGGTGGCGGCGTCCCATCCGGACAACCTGGTCATTGCGGCGGACACGGTGGTGTCCATCGACGGCCAGGCTTTGGGCAAGCCCCAGGACCCGGCTCAGGCGGCGGAGATGCTGTTTCTGCTGTCCGGACGGGAGCATGTGGTCTACACCGGGATTACCGTAAGCCTGGGGGAGCGGATGATTACCGAGCACGAGGCCACCCCTGTGTGGTTCCGGCCGCTGACTACCACGGAGGTGGCTCACTACATCGCCACCGGCGAGCCCATGGACAAGGCCGGGGCCTACGGCATCCAGGGCTACGGCGCTATGCTGGTGGAGGGCATCTCCGGGGACTACTACAATGTGATGGGCCTGCCGGTGTGCCGGCTGGCCCGGCTGCTGACCGGGTTCGGGGTGGACGCCCTGGCTCTGGCGGCCCAGAAGGAGCATGGATTGTGAAAAATTTCCTCCGGCAAAATGGAATACTGCTGCTGGTGATCGCCCTGCTGCTGTCGGTTCTCATTGGCATCGTGTCCCTTGTGATGGGCGGTTCTGCCGACCCGCTGTCCAACATCGTGAACACTGTCACCTCCCCGGTGCGGGGGGGCATCGCCGCCGCCGCCGACTGGGTGGAGAGCGTATACGCCTACGTCTTCCGCTACGGCGAGCTGCAGGACGAGCTCAACGACCTGCGCACCCAGGTGGGCAGGCTGCAGGAGGAGGTGCGCCAGGGGGAGGAGGCCGTCCGGGAGAACGAACAGCTCCGGGAGCTGCTGGAGTTCCAGACCCGGCGGCGGGAGCTGACCACCGAACCGGCCAAGGTCACCGCCCGGTCCACCTCAAACTGGGAGTCCACCCTTACCCTGAGCAAGGGGACCACCTCTGATATCCAGGCGGGGGACTGTGTCATCACCCAGACCGGGGCGCTGGTGGGGGTGGTGAGCGAGGTGGGGGTGAATTGGTCCACCGTGTCTACCATCATCAACACCGATACCGAGATGGGGGGCATCGTCACCCGGACCTACTCCGCCGGCGTGCTGGAGGGGGACTTCTCCCTGATGAATCAGGGCAGGCTGAAGCTGAACTACCTGCCGGAAGAGGCCCAGCTGGTCTCCGGCGACGAGGTGCTCACCTCCGGCCGGGGAGAGGTCTTCCCCGCCGGGCTGCTGGTGGGGAAGGTGGAGGGGGTCTTTACCGACCCCTCCGGCCAGACCCGCTATGCCGTGGTGGAGCCCGCCGTGGCCCTGGACAACCTTATCGAGGTGTTCGTCATCAAGGATTTTGAGATTACCGAATGAACCGTCGGGGCGGTCTCCGTGCCGCCCCCGGCGAGAGGAACAGGAGCTATTTTGCCATGACCCGCCGTGATCTGATCCACAAATGGCTTGTCTACGCCCTGGGGCTGCTGCCCGTGTGGCTGTTGGACGCCTATATTTTGCCGCGCTATCCCCTGTGGGGCACTGTGCCCATGCTGCTGCCCCTGGCGGCGGCGGCGGTATCGGTGCTGGAGGGGGCATACGCGGGCACTGGCTTCGGCCTGGTGGTGGGGCTGCTGTGGGAGCTGGCCTATCCCGGCGGCTTCGGCGGGCTGGTGTTTTACATGGCGCTGGCCGGCATGGCTATGGGGGCGGTGTCCCAATACGCCCTGAGCCAGTCCTTTCTGGGCTGTCTTATCTGCGCGGCGGGGACGCTGGGGCTGCTGGATCTGCTCCGGGTGGCCGGACGGCTGCTCGCCCGCTCTGCCGGGCTGTCTGACCTGCTGGAGGCGGCGATTCCTGAATTCCTGTGGTCGCTGGCCTGGACGCCTCTGGTTTGGCTGATATTCTGCGCCGTCCACCGCCGGGTGGGAGGCAACAAGCTGGCGTAATGAATGGCAGGGGACGGCACAGAGGCCGTCCCCTGCCCCCCGGAAAAGGAGGCAAGCATGGATTCCAAGCAATTTCACCGCAGAGTGTGGGCCATGGTGGTTCTGCTGGCCCTGATGGTCACCTCCATGGGGGCCGCCCTGTATGACTTACAGATTAACAACGGCGACGAGTATTTACGGCGCACCCAGCGGAAGATCGCCGAGAGCCAGACCGTCCCCGCCGCCCGGGGCCAGATTCTGGACCGGAATGGTCAGGTATTGGTGTCCAATAAGGTGGTCTACCAGGTCACCCTGGACACCAAGCTGATGGGCGAGCGCCGCTGTGAGATTATCCTGGACCTTATCAACGCCGCCCGGGAGGAGGATGTGGAGTGGGCGGACAGCCTGCCCATCTCTCAAACCGCCCCCTTCCGCTTTACCACCGATATGCCCTACTACACCATCGGCCGGGACGAGGAGGGCAACGTGACCCGGACCCTCACCCGCCTGGGCCGCCTGGCAGTGGACCAGAAGTGGGTGGACGACCCGACGCTGGAACCAGTGGAGGAGGAGGCCCCTGTGGTCCGGGAGCCCAGCCTGATGGACAGGATTAAGGCCTTTCTCAAGGGGGGGAAAACGGAGCAGGCCGCTCCAACGGCCAAGGAGCCCAAGCCCCTGCTGGATGCGGAGGGGCTGCTGGGCAAGATGTGCGCCGCCTTCGGCGTGAAGGGCGAGGGGGCGGTGGACGAGAAGGAGGCCAAAAAGACGGGCCAGACCGTCCCCACGCTGAACATCGGGGACCTGTCTGAGGAGGACGCACGGGCTGCGGCGGGGGTGCTCTATGAGCTGTACCTCCGCTCCACCGGGGTCTATGTGGCCAACGAGTATGTCTTCGCGGAGGATGTGGATATCGACTTCATCTCCCGGGTGAAGGAGCGCTCCCTCACCGGCGTGGTCATCGAGGCCACCACTGTGCGCCAGTACCACACCCAATACGCCGCCCACCTGCTGGGCCGGGTGGCCCTGATGGACAAGGCGGAGTGGGAATACTACAAGACGGTGGACGAGGACGGCGACGGGGCCCCGGACTACCAGATGAACAACTCGGTGGGCAAGGAGGGGGTAGAGAAGGCCTTCGAGTCCTACCTCCGGGGCCGGCCGGGCACCCGGACTGTGGAGCGGAACACCAAGGGGCAGATCGTCTCTCAGGAGTGGATCACTGAGCCGGAACCCGGCGGGAACGTGGTCCTCACCCTGGATATCGGCTTGCAGGCCTACGTGGAGAATCTGCTGGCCGAGGCGGTGCCCAAGCTGCCCAGCGAGAAGAAGGAGGGGGCCGCCTGCGTGGTGCTGGATGTGAAGGGGGCCGACGTGCTTGCCGCCGCCTCCTACCCCACCTTCGACCTGACCAACTATGCCGCTGAGCTGACCGAGAAGGGGGACGATCCCCTAAAGCCCTTTTTGAATCGGGCGTTTCAGGGGGCCTATCCCCCCGGCTCCACCTTTAAGATGCTGACCGCCGTGGCCGGGCTGGAGGAGGAGGGGATCATCACCCCCACCACTGTGATTCGGGACGAGGGCCAGTACAACTACTACGGTCCCAATGGCCCCAAGTGCTGGATCTTCCGGCAGTACGGCAGCAAGCATGGGGCGGTCAATGTGTCCAAGGCGATTGAGGTCTCGTGCAACTACTTCTTTTTCGATGTGGGCCGCCAGCTGGGCATCGAACGGCTGATGGACTACGCCGCCCGCTTCGGCCTTGGTGAGAAGACGGGCATTGAGCTGGAGGAGCGCACCGGCGTGATGGCCAGCCCGGAATACACCCAGTCCCACGGTCAGACCTGGTATGACGGCAACACCCTCTCGGTGGCCATCGGCCAGGAGAGCAGTCAGTTCACCCCCCTCCAGCTGGCCAACTACATCGCCACGCTGGTCAACGGCGGCACCCGCCACGCCGCCCACCTGCTGAAGGAGGTCAAGGCCAACGACTTCTCCCAGGTCATCTATGAGTACGAGCCGCAGGTGCTGGGCACCATAGAAATTCAGGACCAGAATCTGAAGGCGGTCAAGGCCGGTATGCTGGCTCTGACCCAGAACAGCCTGAGCGGGGCGTTTCGGGGCCTGCCCTTCCAGGTGGGCGCCAAGACGGGCTCCGCCCAGACCGGCCTGCAGTCCGACTCCCACGCCGTCTTTGTCTGCTTTGCCCCCTACGACGACCCGGAGATCGCCGTGGCCCTGGCGGTGGAGCACGGCGGCAGCGGTTCAGAGCTGGCCTATATGGCGGCGGACGTGCTGAGCTACTATTTCTCCTCCCAGGAGACCAGAGAGGAGATTCCTATGGAGAATACCCTGATTCGATAGGCTGCCTGCGTGGGCCGGCCTCCACGCCGCCCCATGTGACCGGACCCAGGACCGGCGGGGCGGCACAGAGACTGCCCCCTGCAGAGAATATCAATTCTTATCTTGAAGGAGATGCATCAATTATGGCAGAAAATTGTACCCACGACTGTTCCAGCTGCGGCGAGGACTGCGCCTCCCGGGACCTGCGGGTCCCGGCCAACGCCATGTCCAGCATCGGACGGGTTATCGCCGTGGTGAGCGGCAAGGGCGGCGTGGGCAAGAGCACCGTCACCGCCTCGCTGGCGGCGGCTATGGCGAAAAAGGGCCGGAAGGTGGCTGTTTTGGACGCCGACATCACCGGCCCCTCCATCCCCACCGCCTTCGGTGTCCACCAGCGGGCCACCGGCTCTGACGCAGGCATCGACCCCGCAGTTTCCGCCGGCGGCATCAAGCTCATGTCCCTGAACCTCCTCTCCGCCAACGAGACCGACCCGGTGATCTGGCGGGGGCCGGTCATCGCCGGCGTGGTCACCCAGTTCTGGCAGGAGGTCATTTGGGGAGACATCGACTATATGTTTGTGGATATGCCCCCCGGCACCGGCGATGTCCCCCTCACCGTGTTCCAGTCTCTCCCGGTGGACGGGGTCATCGTGGTCACCTCCCCCCAGGATCTGGTATCTATGATTGTGGCCAAGGCCGTCAATATGGCCAAGATGATGGACGTCCCCGTTCTGGGCCTGGTGGAGAACTACAGCTATTTCCAGTGCCCCGACTGCGGAAAACAGCACGCCATCTTCGGTGAGAGCCGCATCGACAAGGTGGCCGCCGAGCTGGAGGTCCCCGTCCTGGCCAAGCTGCCCATTAACCCTGAGCTTGCCGCCGCCTTCGACGCGGGCAGAATCGAGGATTTCCCCACCAACTATATGGCCGAGCTGGCCGCCCGCCTGGACGGCTGAGCGCAAAAAACACCCTGCCCGGAATGGCCTGATTTTGGCTGTTTCGGGCAGTTTTTATCACCTTTTCCGGACTAAACCAACAGTTGATTGCCGGGGCGGGGATTTTGGGGTAAGATAGGGGCAAAGGAGGCGGGGAAATGGACACAATCAAAACCGGCGGGCTGATTGCCCAGGTGCGCAGAGAGAAGGAGCTGACCCAAAAGGACCTGGCCGAGCGGCTTCACGTGTCGGTCCAGGCGGTGAGCAAGTGGGAGCGGGGGCTGAGCTGTCCCGACATCGCCCTGCTGGAGCCCCTGGCTGAGGCTTTGGGCCTCACCGTCACCGAGCTGCTGTCCGGCCAGCGGGGGGAGGAGCCCGGCGAGGAGGCCGTTCGGGACTCCCTGCGCTTTGGCGAGAATCAGCTGCGGCCCAAGATTAAAAAATGGAAGTGGCTGTTTATCCTGGCGGCCGCCCTGCTGCTGGCGGTTGTGTTGGGGTTTGGCTATGTGTGGGTCCGGGACAACACCGAGTGGCTGCCCCAGCGGGAGACGGTAATCCGGGAATTGGAAGCCTCCGACCGGGAATATCAGATCGCCAGTGCCTTGGGCGCATCAGGGTTCGATCTGCACCTGTATGAGGCCACCCTGGCCGACGACTTTGCCGGGTACAGCATTCAGGCCGAGCTGTGGACACACGACGGACTGGAACAGACATGGCCGATTATATTGCAGTCGCCTGATGATGCCAATATGGATTTGGGACCACGCCGGCAGCTTCTGGTGCTAAGTCTGAAGCCCCATTTTGAGTGGTCCGAGGAGGAAAGCCGGTGGACAGAAGTCTGGTTTGACTATGGGATCAGCTTTGAGGGCTGTTCTTACAGAGGGAGGCTGACGGGTATCACCAGCCCCTATCTGGGCGGCGGGGCCGCTTGGGGCGGGCTGAATGGAAGAGCGGTGCTGAATCAGGAGGGGATACTCCTGTCGGTCATCTCCCTGGGCGGTCCCGACGGCGGTACCTACTCCCCCGGCGGGCTTCCGCCGGAATATGAGGAGTCCGTCTATCTGGTGGTGCGGATGTACTGCGAATAGCTGTTTTGTACAGAAATCCAAACTCCCCGGCTTTGGCCGGGGAATTTTTCTTGCCTGGAGCGGGGCAAACCTCTTGAAAATACCCCTGCACTGCGATACAATGTCCAGGAAAGAGTAAGCTGAGCCTAACGCTTTATTAAAGAAGGGATGTTTGAATGGAGGAGCGGAAAAAGACGCTGGAGGACCTGGCTCCCGGCGAGCGCGGGACCATCCTGTCAATCGGCAACAAGTCCGGAACGGTGAAGCGCCGTCTGGTGGACATGGGTCTCACTCCGGGCACTGAGGTGCGGGTGACCAAGATCGCCCCCCTGGGGGATCCCATCGAGGTGAGCCTGCGGGGGTATGAGCTGTCATTGCGCAAGGCGGACGCCGGGCAGATTATCATGGGCCAGCCCCGGCCCCGGAGCTCCGGCGCGGCCCGCGGGGCCATGACCCGCCATACGCCCGATCCCGAGACCGCCCGCCGCCAGCTTCAGGCCCACGAGCACGAGCTGGAGGCCCACAGCGGCCGCTATGACCCCGCCGAGCACGACCGGCGCACCATGCGCATCGCCCTGGCCGGCAACCCCAACTGCGGCAAAACCACCCTGTTTAACGCCCTCACCGGCTCCAACCAGTATGTGGGCAACTGGCCGGGGGTGACAGTGGAGAAGAAGGAGGGGGAGACCCGCATCGGCGACCGGACGGTGACGGTGGTGGATCTGCCCGGCATCTACTCTCTGTCCCCCTACTCCATGGAGGAGATTGTGGCCCGGGACTTCATCATCGGCGAGGGGCCCGACTGCGTTATCGACATTGTGGACGCCACCAACCTGGAGCGGAACCTGTATCTCACCGTCCAGCTGCTGGAGCTGGAGCGCCCCACGGTACTGGCCCTGAACTTTATGGACGAGGTGGAGAAGCGGGGGGACAAAATCGACGCAGACCGGCTGTCTAAGGAGCTGGGGGTGCCGGTGATCCCCATCACCGCCCGCACCGGCGAGGGGGTGGAGGAGCTGATGCACACCGCCCACCGGCAGATGCACCTGGGAGTCACCATCGAGCCGGACGACCTCTACGACGACTACACCCACGACATCCACCACCGCATGGGCGAGCTGCTCCACGACTACGCCTACGCCGCCAATCTGCCCGCCCACTGGGCCTCCATCAAGCTGCTGGAGGGCGATTCCATCGTGGAGCAGGCGCTGAATCTCCCCCAGGACGTGAAAACAAGGCTGGACGCCCTGGTGGCTGAGTATGAAAACTCCAGTGATTTAGGCGACCGGGAGACCCTCATTGCCGACAGCCGCTACCAGTACATCCAGCGGGTGGTGGAGGCGTCGGTGGAGCGGGGAGGCGCGGCTGGAGAGCGCACCCTCAGCGAGAAGATCGACCGGGTGGTGACCCACCGGGTGCTGGCCATCCCCCTGTTCCTGTGCACCATGCTGGTGATGTTTGTCATCACCTTCGGCCCCTTCGGCTCCTGGCTGTCCGACAGCGTCGGCGCGGGGATGGACGCCCTATCCCGGTGGCTGGCTCCCGCATTAGAGGGGCTGGGGGTGTCCCCTGTGCTCATCTCCCTGGTGTGCGACGGCATCATCGCCGGGGTGGGCGGCGTTCTGGTGTTCCTGCCCCAGATCGCCCTGCTGTTTTTCTTCCTGTCCTTCCTGGAGGACTCGGGCTACATGTCCCGGGCGGCCTTCATCATGGACCGGGCTCTGCGCCGGTTCGGCCTGAGCGGCAAGGCCTTCATCCCCATGCTCATGGGCTTTGGCTGCTCCGTCCCCGCCATCATGGGCGCCCGGACCATGGAGAACGAGAAGGACCGGAGGATGACCATCCTGCTCATCCCCTTCATGTCCTGCTCCGCCAAGCTGCCCGTCTACGGCCTGATCTCCGCCGCCTTCTTCGGCCCGTGGGCGGGGCTGGTGGTCTTTGGGCTGTACATCATCGGCATGATTGTGGGCATTGCCTCCGGCCTGTTTTTCAAAAAGACCCTTTTCGCCGGGGAGCCGGCCCCCTTTGTGCTGGAGCTGCCCCCCTACCGCCTGCCCTCCCTGGGGAATATGCTTACCCACGTGTGGCAGAAGGTAAAGGGCTTCCTGGTCAAGGCCGGGACGCTGATTCTGCTCATGTCCATGCTACTGTGGCTGCTGCAATCCTTCGACTTCTCCCTCCATATGGTGGAGGACGCCTCTCAGAGTATGCTGGGGGCCCTGGGCAATGTGCTGGCCCCCGTCTTCGCCCCCTGCGGCTTCGGGTTCTGGCAGGCCGCCGTGGCTCTGCTCACCGGGCTCATCGCCAAGGAGATGGTGGTGTCTTCCCTGTCCATGTTCTACGGCTTCTCCCTCACCGCCGCCGGCGGCGAGGTGGCCGCCGCCATGGCCGGCTTCACCCCCCTGTCCGCCTTTTCCATGCTGGTGTTCATCCTGCTCTACGTTCCCTGCGTGGCGGCGGTGTCCACCCTGTTCAAGGAGATGCAGAGCCGGAAATGGGCCTGGTTCTCCATCGCCTGGCAGATCGGCTGCGCCTACGCGGCGGCTCTGGTGGTGTTCCAGGTTGGGAGGCTGTTCCTATGATCGTAAACATTGCATTTTGGATTTTTGTGCTGGCTATGGACCTGCTGGTCCCTGGGGTTATGATCGGCTTCGGGAAGGAGTTTCAAAAGAATCCGCCCACTGAAATTAACCCCGGTTACGGCTACCGGACAGCCATGTCCTCGAAAAACCAGGACACCTGGGACTTTGCCCAGAAGCGCATGGGGGAGGTCTGGCACAAATGGGGCAAAGCCCTGCTGATCCCCTCCTTCGTTCCGCTCCTCTTCGTCCTGGGCCGGGACGTGGGGACGGTAGGCGCTGTTGGTATGGTCATCTGTGGGGTACAGCTAATTGTTATGCTGAGCTCTATTGGAGTCACAGAACATGCTTTGAGGAAAAACTTCGACAAAGACGGAAAACGGCAGTAGGGGCGCACAGCGTGCGCCCGCGGGCGGACAATGTCCGCCCCTACAACGCGATGACGGAGACGTGATATATATGATAAAGCTGATTTCCCTGGACCTGGACGGCACCCTGTTGAATCCCCAGGGACAGGTCACCGCCGCATCGAAGGAGGCCATTGCGAAGGCCAGGGCGGCGGGGGTGCGGGTGGTGCTCAACACCGGCCGGCCCACGCCGGAGGCCTTCTGGTTTGTGGAGGAGGCGGGATGCGACAGCCTGGTGTCCGCCCTGGGGGGCGCTCTGCTGGCGGACAGCGCCTCCGGGCAGACCATCCGCCGCTGGGACATTGAGGCGTCCTCGGCCCGGCGGGTGCTGGAGCTGTGCCTGAACCGGGAGATCGAGCTGATGATCTTCTCCGGGGAGCGTATTGTGGTGGACCCCTTCTCCAAGGCGTCCCTGCTGAAAACCTACCCCTTCCCCTCCTTTCACGACAACGCGGCGGTGGTCCCGGACCCCATCGCCTATCTGGAGGAGCAGGGCCTGCCCCTGACCAAGCTTCACGGGGACTGGAGCCCCGGCCGCTACCCCCTGGAGGAGCTGGCCGCCCTGCCCGGCGTGGTGCTCACCTCCTCCAGCCCCCATGACTTCGAGGTGGTGGCCCAGGGGGTGGACAAGGGCCGCACCCTGGCCCTGCTGGCCGCGCTGTACGGCGTTCCCCTGGAGCAGTGCGCCGCCGTGGGGGACGGCGGCAACGATTTGGCCATGCTCCGGGTGGCTGGCCTGCCCATCGCCATGGGCAACGCCGCCCAGTCTGTGAAGGATGCCGCCGCCCTTATCGCGCCGCCCAACGACCGAGAGGGGGCCGCCTGGGCCATCCTCCGCTGTCTGGGATAAAAAAACCGGGAGCGCTCTTCTCGGAGCGCTCCCGGTTTTTAAAAACTGATTCAGGCCAGAGCGGCGGTGATAATGGCCATGGAGTAGACTTCCTGGGCGTTGCAGCCCCGGCTCAGGTCGTTGATGGGGGCGTTCAGGCCCAGCAGGATGGGGCCATAGGCCTCGAAGGAGCCCAGGCGCTGGGCGATCTTGTAGCCGATATTGCCGGCGCTGATGTCGGGGAAAATGAAGGTGTTGGCGTAGCCGGCCACCTGGGAGTTGGGGCACTTGGTCTCAGCCACACGGGGGGAGACGGCGGCGTCGAACTGCAGCTCGCCCTCGATGGGCACCTCGGGCATCGCGGCCTTGGCCTTCTCGGCGGCGTTGCGCATTTTATCCACGGCGGGGCCCTTGCCGGAGCCGAAGGTGGAGTAGCTGAGGAAGGCGACCTTGGGGTCTACGCCGAAGATTTTGGCGCACTGCACGGTCTCGGAAGCGATCTCCACCAGCTCGTCCTCGCTGGGGTCGATGTTGATGGCGCAGTCGGCCATAGCCAGAACCATGTTGCCGCCGGTGGCGTAGGGGCGCACCAGGATAAAGCAGGAGGAGACGATGGAGTTGCCCGGCTTGGTCTTCACCAGCTGGAGGGCGGGGCGGACGGTGTCAGCGGTGGAGTAGGTGGCGCCGCCCAGCAGGGCGTCGGCGATGCCCATAGCCACCAGCATGGTGCCGAAGTAGTTGCCCTTCTTCAGCATGGCGCGGCACTCGTCGGCGGTCATCTTGCCCTTGCGCAGCTCCACCATCTTCTCTACCATGGCGTCCATCTTCTCGTAGGTCTCGGGGTCATAGATCTCGGCGCCCCGGATGTTGAAGCCGGCATCCTCGGCGGCGGTGCGGATGTCCTCTTCCTTGCCGATGAGGATGGGGGTCAGGAACGTGCCGGACAGCAGGCGGGCGGAGGCCTCCAGGATGCGGGGGTCGGTGCCCTCGGTGAAGACGATCTTTTTGGGACTTTTCTTCAGGATGTCGATTAGCTTTCCAAACATATGGTGTCATACCTCCAAATCAGAATTGGCGTTTCTGCCAGAATCTCAACTGTAATGGTAACATTTCCTAAACGAAAAAGCAAGAGCCTGAAGATAGTTTTCTCTGTGTGACCCATGAAAAATTCCAAAGGATTTTTTTGATTTCCTCTTTACGCAGGGGAGCGCTTTCAGGTATACTATACAGCGTGTATTGCAGCACCTGTGGGACAGGCCCGGCGAGGGCGCCGTCCCGATTGATCTGTTTAGAGGTGAGAAATCATGAACGCGGAATTTTCCCGCACCCTGTCCCTGCTGCGTCAGGAGAAAAAAGTCAGCCAGCGCACCGCCGCCGCCGCTCTCGGCATCTCTCAGGCCCTGCTAAGCCACTACGAAAACGGCGTCCGGGAGCCCGGCCTTGTTTTTGTGGTGAAGGCCTGCGACTACTACGGTGTGTCCGCCGATTTTTTGCTGGGCCGCACCCTGACCAGAGACGGCGCTACCATCTCCGCCGAGGAGCTCTACGATATCAGCGACGAGAAGAACAACTCTATTAAGGGGGGCGTGCTGGCCCTGCTGAGCAAAAAGCTGCTGGTCAACTCCATCGGCGTCCTCTTCGGTCTGCTGGGCAAGACGGGCAGCCGGGAGGCCATCCAGGCCGCCGCGGGCTATCTGTCCACCGCTGTCTATACCGTCTACCGCCGGCTCTACGACGCCAATCCCGAAAACAACCCGGACTTCTTCTCCGTCTCCCACCGGCACTTCCAGGCCGGCCTGCATGAGGCCGACATGAAGTGCTGCGAGGCCGAGCTGGCCGACGCCCTGGCCGCCCACGTCAAAGCCAAGGGACCCTGGCCCGAGATGAACCACGACGCCCTGGCCCGGGATTACCCTGTGCTCTACCAGTCCGTCCTCCAGGTGGTCCACAACACCGGCGAGCGGGTCAACGCCCTCAGCGGGAGCAGAAAGAAGCAGGAGAAGAAATAGAGCGAAAGGGAGCACAAAAGCCTTCCCCTTTAGGGGAAGGTGCCCCCGAAGGGGGCGGATGAGGCCGTCACCGCAAAAGCCTTGTTTGCTCCGCATATTTCGCCTGCGGCGAAATGGCCTCATCAGTCACGGCTGCGCCGTGCCAGCTTCCCCTAAAGGGGAAGCCTTGCCCTGCGGGGGGACGGAGGTGGAGGTATATGGATCACTACAGGATGCAGGAGTTAATCCGGCTCTATGAGGAGAAAATGGAGCTTCCCGACCCGCCGTACTGCTATATGCTCCGGTGTTTAACAGAGACTTCCACATGGATTGGGACTCTGGATAGCGAAGAGCAAAAAATGGTCTTTGAATATATCCACTACATTTTGGAGCGGCCGGGGAACAGCGCCCTAAAAGCAAAAACATCTATGCTGTTGAAACAGTTTCCCGATTGGGAGAGAAACCTCAAGGAGGCACATCTATGACCGACCAAAGTAAAATCAGAAATTTTTCTATCATTGCCCACATTGACCACGGCAAGTCCACCCTGTCCGACCGGCTGATCGAGCTGTGCGGGGCGGTGGAGCAGCGGCAGATGGAATCTCAGCTGCTGGACAACATGGACCTGGAGAAAGAGCGGGGCATCACCATCAAGGCCCGGGCGGTGCGGCTGGACTATAAGGCGGAGGACGGCCAGGTCTACCACCTGAACCTGATCGACACCCCGGGGCATGTGGACTTCAACTACGAGGTCTCCCGGAGCCTGGCGGCCTGCGAGGGGGCGGTGCTCATTGTGGACGCCTCTCAGGGCATCGAGGCCCAGACCCTGGCCAACACCTACCTGGCCATGGAGCACGATTTGGAGATTCTCCCGGTGGTGAACAAAATCGACCTGCCCGCCGCCGACCCGCAGCGTGTGAAGGAGGAGATCGAGAATGTCCTGGCCCTGCCCGCCCTGGACGCCCCGGAGATTTCCGCCAAGCAGGGCCTGAACATCCCCGCAGTGCTGGAGGACATCGTGCGCAGCGTCCCCGCCCCTGAGGGGGACCCCGCCGCCCCTCTCAGGGCGCTGATTTTCGACAGCCAGTACGACCCCTATGTGGGGGTCATCGTCTACTTCCGCGTGATGGAGGGGACCCTGAAAAAGGGGATGAACGTAAAGATGATGGCCTCGGGGGGGCAGTACCAGGTGCTGGACTGCGGCTACCTCAAGCCCCTGGGGATGGAGTCCGCCCCGGAGCTGTCCGCCGGGGAGGTGGGCTGGTTCACCGCCTCCATCAAAAACGTGAAGGACACCAGCGTGGGCGACACCATCACCGGCGCGGACGCTCCCGCCGGCGAGCCCCTGCCCGGCTACCGCCCGGCTCAGGCCATGGTTTACTGCGGCATCTACACCGAGGACGGCAGTAAGTACCCCGACCTGCGGGACGCCCTGGAGAAGCTCCAGCTCAACGACGCATCCCTGTCCTTCGAGCCCGAGTCCTCGGTGGCCCTGGGCTTCGGCTTTCGGTGCGGCTTTTTGGGGATGCTCCACATGGAGATCATCCAGGAGCGGCTGGAGCGGGAGTTCGACCTGGACCTGGTGACCACATTACCCTCTGTAATATACGAGGTCACCAAAACCGATGGTACTGTGGTCCGGGTGGACAACCCCCACAACTACCCCGACCCCGGTGCCATCAGCCAGGCACGGGAGCCCTACGCCAAGGTGTCCATCATCTCCCCGCCGGACTACGTGGGCAACATCATGCCTATGTGTCAGGAGCGGCGGGGGGTCTTTAAGGACATGCAGTATCTGGACACCAACCTGGTGGAGCTGCACTACTCCATGCCCATCGGGGAGATCATCTACGACTTTTTCGACGCCCTGAAGGCCCGCACCAAG
>JAAWEX010000037.1 GCA_022794495.1 Lawsonibacter sp.
GGACTATGTTGTCAGTGTAGATCAGGTGGGGACCCAGGAGAAAAGCTACGCCTGGATCGACCTGGACCGGGTAAAGCTGACCAAGCTGGATGCTGACAGTCAGATCGAGATCAATAAAGAGGGCAAAAAGCTGGAGATCGACGTGAAAACCGGCTCCCTGTTCTTCAACGTCACCGAGCCCCTGGACGACGACGAGACCATGAATATCGCTGCCTCCACCATGATAATCGGCATCCGGGGCACCTGCGGCTGGGTGGGGGAGAACACCGCCGCCCTGCTGGAGGGCACCGTGGAGGTCACCGCCGGGGAGCAGAACGTTACTATCAGCGCCGGGGAGATGGCCGTCCTGACAGAGGACAAGCTGGAGGTGAAGCCCCTCACCGCCAGCGACGTGCCCGCCTTTGTGGTGGAGGAGATCGCCGGCGATGACGGCCTGGCTCAGACCGTTTTGGATGCCACCGGACTCAATATCCCAGCTTATTCAATGGCCTCCTACGAGGATGTCTTGGCTGAGATGGAGGAAGAGGTTACGATCATCTACACAGAACTGATCGACTTTGAGCAGGACGGCAGTCCGGAGCTGCTGGTGATCCATAGACGTGATAACAGCGATGGGATAAGTATCTGGCGGAATGGACCGGATGGTCCTCAACATCTGCATGGCTGGGGCTCTGGTACACACACTGCAGAAACCTACTCTCTGGTGGAATCCGACGGCAAGTTGTTTGTACGTCGATTGAGTTATAGCGGTCCATATTCCGATGGAGATTATGGCTATTTTGATGAGTATTGCGGTCCAACTGCCCAGAATGACGGCGGCAGAGAGAGCTGGGGCATGACAGACTATTTGCAAATCAATTTTCGCGGAAATGGCAGCCTCAAGGCTTCGTGGGTAAAGAGCCATAATGATAAGGGATTTGTGGATTTAGAAGGCGATTATGACTATAATGTCAGTTATCTGGACGTGCAGGGAAAGTATACTTTGGTGCGCGAACTGGTGAGCTTTGAGGGCGAGAACCCGTCCTAGTAACCGAAAAATGTGAAGGAGGCGACGGCGATGCCCTTTCCTTTGACAGACGAACAACGAAAGATTGTAGATGACCGGGGCGGCGAGCTGCTGGTATCGGCGGCGGCGGGGTCGGGCAAGACCCGGGTGCTGGTGGAGCGGCTGCTGGACCGGGTAACCAAGGAGGGAATCGACATTGACCGCTTCCTGGTGATTACATACACCAAGGCGGCGGCGGCGGAGCTGCGGGGGGAGGATCGCCCAGGAGCTGTCCGACCGGCTGGCCAAGGCCCCCAATGACCGCCACCTCCGCCGCCAGACCACCCTGGTCTACAAGGCGCAGATTTCCACCATCCACGCCTTCTGCGCCGCCCTGCTTCGGGAGAGCGGCCACCTGCTGGACCTGGACCCGGACTTCCGCCTGTGTGACAAGGGGGAGAGCGATGTCCTCATGGCTCAGGTGCTGGAGGATGTGCTGGACAGGCGCTATGAGGGCCTGACAGAGGACAGCCCCTTTGCCCAGCTGGTTGATACCATGTCTGCCGGCCGGGACGACAGCCGGCTGGCGGAAATTGTGGTGGTGATCTTCCGCCAGGTGCAGAGCCACCCCGCCCCCGCCCGCTGGCTGGAGGGACAGAAGGGGCTGTGGGAGCTGGCGGACGTCTCCGACCTGGGTCAGACCTTCTGGGGCGGGCTGTTGCTGGAGGACGCCAAGCGCCAGGCCCGGGCCTGCCGGGAGCGCCTGCTGGAGGCCCTGGAGCTGTGTCAGACGGACGAGCTGCTTCAGGTCAACTATGCGCCGTCCCTCTCGGCCTCCCTTGAGGGGTTGGAGGGGCTGATTCAGGAGACAACCTGGGACGGAGCCCGGGCCCGCCTGCCCATCCCCTTTCCGGACGCCGGGCAGAAGCGGAAACGGACCCTTGCCCTCAGCCCCTTCCAGGCGGAGGAGGCCATCCAGACCAAAGAGCGGGTGAAGGCGGTTCGGGCCCGGTGCAAAAAGAACATGGAGCGGGTGGCGGAGGCTTTTGACGGAGACACCGCCGCCCACCTGGAGGAGCTGGCCCTGTCTCAGCCCGCCGTCCATGCCCTGATGGACCTGGTGCTGGACTTCCAGGCCGCCTTTTCCCGGGAAAAGGCCCGGCGGGGACTGGTGGACTTCTCTGACCTGGAGCATTTTGCCGTACGGCTGCTCACAGGGGAGGACGGGGCGCCCACCCCGCTGGCGAAGGTCTGGGAGGGGCGGTATGAGGAGGTGCTGGTAGACGAGTATCAGGACACCAACCAGGTGCAAAACGCCATCTTCAACGCCATCTCCGGCCAGGGGCGGAAGCTGTTCCAGGTGGGGGACGTGAAGCAGTCCATCTACCGCTTCCGCCTGGCCGACCCGTCCATTTTCCTGAAAAAATTCTCCGACTACCCCGACGGGGACCGGGCGGAAGAGGGGGAGCCCCGAAAGCGGGTGCTGTCCCGGAACTTCCGCTCCCGCCCCCAGGTGCTTGAGGGCTGCAACGATCTGTTTCGGAGCGTTATGTCAACTGAGTTCGGCGAGCTGGACTACGACGACAGCCAGAAGCTGGTGCCGGGAAAGGAATTTTTGCCGGCGGGGCCGGACGACCCCTACGCCCTGGAGCTGAACGCCATCGACCTGTCTTTTCTGGGCGAGCAGGAGGGGGAGAAGGAGGATAAAAATCTACTGGAAGCCCGGTTTGCCGCCCGGCGGGTACGAGAGCTGCTGGACACCCCCCTGATGGTGGAGGAGGGAACCGGGCTCCGGCCCCTGCGGCCCTCCGATGTGATGATTCTCCTGCGCAGCCCCGGCCCGGTGCTCCACCACTACGTCCAGGCCCTCAACGAGGAGGGCATCCCCTGGACCGCCGAGGGGGGCAAGGACTTCTTTCAGACAACCGAGGTGAATGTGACGCTGGCCATCCTCCAGATTGTGGACAACCCCAGGCAGGACGTGCCCCTCATCGCCGCCCTGCGCTCCCCGGTGTACGGCTTCACCGGGGACAAGCTGGCCTTGCTCCGGGCGGAATGTAAAGGAAATGACTTTTATAGTGCTTTGGTCCACGCCGCCGGAAACGGGGATCAGGAGTGCCAGGATTTCCTGGCCCAGCTGGAAGAGCTTCGCTTTGGGGCGGGGGACCGCACCTGCCGCCAGCTCATGTGGCATATCTTTGAAAAGGTGAACCTCCTGGGGGCCTTTGGCGCCATGGAGGGGGGCGGGGAGCGGCAGAGCAATCTGCTGGCCCTCTACGCCCTGGCCGGCCAGATGGAGGACACCGGCTGCCGCACCCTGTTCCAGTTTCTCCTCCGGCTGGAGCGGCTGAAGGATACCGACACCCGCTTTGAGTCCTCCACCGGGGTGAGTCAGGAGGGGGCGGGCGTGTCAATCCTGACCATCCATCGCTCCAAGGGGCTGGAGAAGCCGGTGGTGCTGGTGTGCGGCCTCACCCGGCGGATCAATCGGGACAACCTGATGCAGCCGGTGCTCTTCCATCCGGAGCTGGGGGTGGGCCCCCGTGGCCTGGACCGGGAGCGGATGGTGGAATACCCCACGCTGGCCCGGCGGGCGGTGGCCCGCCAGGTGGAGCGGGAGATGCTGGCCGAGGAGCTGCGGCTGCTCTATGTGGCCATGACCCGGGCCAGGGAGAAGCTGATCCTCACGCTGGCCCTCCCCGACGGGGCCAACGCCCTGGTCCGGCTGGGGGAGAGCCTGCCCATCACCCCCCTGTCGCTGGAGCGCCAGCAGAGTGTGGGGGCCTGGGTGCTCCTACATGCCCTCACCCGCCCCGAGGGGGACGGCCTCCGGGCTATGGCCAAGGTGCCGGAGCCGTCCGCTCTGCCCACGGGTCCCGCCTGGGATATCCGCTGGGTGGACGGGGCCCCTCTTAGAGAAGCCCGTAAAGCGGAAGAGCTTTATACCGATCTGCCCCAGGAGGAGGCCGATAGCGGGGAGCTGTACGCCCGGCTGCGCTGGGTGTATCCCCATCTGGCGGCGGCCAGTCTGCCCTCTAAGCTTACCGCAACCCAGCTGAAGGGCCGGGCTCTGGACCGGGAAGCGGCGGAGGAGACCGCCCCGGCCTCCCGCCGGGGACAGCCCATCACCCGCCCCAGCTTCATCGCTGAGGAGCGGGGGCTCACCCCTGCCCAGCGGGGGACGGCCCTCCATCTGGCCATGCAGTACCTGCCCCTGGATATGGACCGGGACCCCCAGGCGGTGGCCGCCCAGCTGGACCGCCTCGCCGAAGAGGGCTTCCTCACAGAGCTCCAGCGCCAGGCGGTGGAGCCGGAGCGGCTGTCCGCCTTTTTAAACAGCCCTCTGGGCCGGGCTATGGCTGCGGCGGGAGAGAAGTGCCGCCGGGAATTTAAATTCTCAATCCTCACCTCCGCCCTGAACTACTTCCCCGAGGGGAAGGGGGAGGAGCTGCTCCTCCAAGGGGTCATCGACGCCTGGTTCGAGGGGGAGGACGGCGGTATCACTGTGGTGGACTTCAAGAGCGACCGGGTCCGCCCCGGCGGGGAGAGGAAGCAGGCTGAGGAGTACCGCCCCCAACTGGAGGCCTACAGTATGGCGCTGTCCGCGATTCTGGGGAAGCCGGTTAACCGGCAGGTGCTGTGGTTTTTCGCCACCGACACGGCGGTGGAGCTGTAAAGATAAATGTCTATACCATGCTGGCTGCATCGTATTGCGTTTTCTGTTTTCATATGCTATCATAATCGCAGAAAGGGAAACTCAAAAATGAGGAGGTTGTATAATGGAAGCTTTTATTATTTTATTTATTTGTTTAGTTATAATATTTACCCTATTTTTTACCTTACTTCAGAAGCACTATCAAAAAGAGGCCCAAAAACTAGAGGAAAAACAAGAATTGGATAGATTTTATGAAGAATGCCAACGATTTGGTATTGAAGATTGGCAGAACCCAGGTTCTGAGGAGAAAAAACAGCGTGTGGCGTTAATTGCAAAGAAACACAAATGCAATCTCAGTGATCCAATGTTTTTGGAACAATTTAACGCATTGCACCAGCAAAAACAGCGGGAGAAAGAAACAGCGAAAATTAAGGCAGATGAGGATACTAGACAAAAGGAACAGGAGCAGTATGCAAAGCTGACCCACTATGCAAAATTTCATGGGACTGACAAGCCGGTTACCATGCTGAGAAACCTGGCTAAAGAAGCTGTTGGGGGAAGCGTCCCTTATATCCCAACGCAAAAAGAGTCCGATGGGGCCATCATGGCGGGAATTGCTTCAGGCATAGGAGGTACGGTACCTGCGCTTATGTCTCTTTCCAACACGGCGAGAAGCAATGAAGCAGTTCGCCAGCAGAACGAAGCGGCTCATGCGGTAAATATGATGATATACCAGGCCCAAGCAGAGGCGCGTAAAACTGCGCAAGAGTATCGGAAAAAGGCCGATGAACTGGCAATTAAACTGATTAGCGATATGCCGAAGGAAGAAGTTTTTCGTTATTTGCGGTTTACAGATATTAAGACAAGTGTTTCTTCCGCTGGTTCGATCACAGTAGAAGCAGAAGCCGCCGTAGATGGCACAGCAACTGTTTTTGATAAACCCGGTTTTGTAGATGGTTTTGTGGTTGCGGAAATTTACAGTGAAAAGCAAAAGGTTGGAGAAGCAATCATGGTATTTCCGGTTTTTGGAAGTGACAGCTACAAGTTTAGGGTAAATGAAGCGGAAGACCGCTATTTTGCCCGAAGGAGAACAAGCCGGGATCCCCATTATAGGAAGGAAACAGTAAAAATCAGAGGTATCTGCCTGAACTGCGGGGAGCAGGGGAAGAATTACACCGTGAAATTCCGCCCGGGCGACCTGTGGATTATGGAGCAGTAAGAAAGCGGGACGGCTGGGCCGTCCCGTTTTTGTCACTTCTCCACCAGGATGATGTCCTCCCCAAAGCGTTTTACCGCCTCCCAGGGGATCACCTTGTCCTCCTCCCGGCCCAGCAGGCCGAAGAAGCGGCGCTTTCCAGGGACCACCAGGGCCCGGACCTGGCCGGTCTCCAGATCCACCTCCATGTCCCCCACGTAGCCGTAGCGGGCGCCGTCCTCCACGCTGATGACCTCCTTATACCGCAGCTCCGCGATGCGAGTTTCCATGACCGTCCCCCCAGAAAAGAAGCTTTAGTAGAGCGTATGCGCTGGAGGGGCTGTCCTATGCCTTTAAGAAAACCTTCAGCAAATCTTAATCTTCTTCCCAGGCTGTCCTTAAAAAAGCTCTGTTATCCTTGTGGACAGAACAGATGAGAGGAGGAGCGGGATATGGACTGGTTGTTCCCTGCCGCGCTGGCCCTGACGGGCACATTTGGAGTTTTGATGACATTATGGGGGTTGTGGTATCTGATCTCGGGCCTGGCCTGTGTGAGGAAGCCAACGGACTACGGCTTTCACCCGGCCCGCACGAAATTTGCGATTCTGATTGCCGCCCGAAACGAGGAGCTGGTGATCGGCCCGCTGATTAACAGCCTGCTTACCCAGGACTACCCGGCGGACCTCTACGATATCTGGGTGATCCCCAACAACTGCACCGACAACACCGCCCTGGCCGCCCAAAATTTCGGCGCCAAGGTGCTGGAGTGCACCGTGCCGGTGAAGAGCAAGGGGGAGGTCCTCCACTTTGCCTACAACCGCCTCCGGGGCCGGCGGTATGACGCCTGGCTGGTCTTCGACGCCGACAACGTAGCGGCCCCCCGCTTTCTGGCGGAGATGAACAACGCCCGGATGGCCGGGGTTCAGGCGGCCCAGGGCTACCGGGACAGCAAGAACCCCTACGACACCGCTGTCTCTGGCTGTTCTTCCATCTACTACTGGATGATGGACCGCTTCCACAACGGGGGCAAGGCGGGGCTGGGGGTGTCCGCCATGATCGGGGGCACCGGCTTTATGGTGACCCAGAAGCTGCTGGACCGGCTGGGCGGCTGGCGCACCGAGACCATCAGCGAGGACCTGGAGCTCACCGCCCAGACCGTGCTGGCGGGGGAGCGGGTGGCCTATGTGCCCAAGGCGGTTACCTATGATGAGCAGCCCCTCACCTGGGAGCAGTCCTTTACCCAGCGCCGCCGCTGGACCAGCGGCACCATCCAGGTGGCCCAGGGCTACCTGGCTCCCCTGGCAGAGGAGCAGGCTGACCAGCCCCGGCTGGCTCTGTTCGACTTTGAGACCACCCTCCTGCTGCCGGCCTATCAGCTGGCCGCGCTGGCGGGGCTGCTGTGCACCGCCATCACCTCCGCCCTGGGGGGCAGAACCCTGCTGCAATCCCTGATTCTGGGGCTGGCGGGGGCCTGCGGCAACATCGCCTGGGCCGCGCTCACCGCCACCGCTGCCGCCGGGATTGTCCTGACCATAGAGAGCAAGTGGGACCGCCGGCTGTGGAAGGGCCTGGCCTGTTACTGGCTGTTCCTCCTCTCCTGGCTGCCGATTACCGCTGTGAGCTTTTGGAAAAAGACCACCGTGTGGAAGGAGATCCGCCATACCCGCGCCGTGGTCCCCCAGCTGCCGGGGAGATAAGGAGGAAATGATGAAAAAGCATTGGACGGGAATCCTGGCTCTGGCCTGCTTAATGAGCTTGACCGCCTGCGGCGGAGCGGGCGAAACCAGGGAAAATACACCCCGGGAGGAATACCGGGATCTCTATACCACGCAGGTGCAGTACACAGGGGAGGACGACCCCGCGCAGTACCTGGAAATCGCGGCCCGCAGCGCCCGGCTTCTGGCCGAGCTGGAGGATAAGGCCGGCGCTTTTGTGGCGGACTTTTATAATTATCAGAGCATGGATGATAAAGGTACGCCGCTGTATACGATGAACGGTCTGAAATACCCTGTGGAGATCGACCCGAATGGGCAGTGCATCCGTGTGAGCAAAAACTATTTTCAGCATAACCCGATTCAGACTGTGGATGGGGACGATGTGACAGAGCGGTTTGTGTATGACGATTTGACCTTAAACGTTCTTGTCCCGGAAAAATACCGGGATATGGAAGCGGACATCGCCGCGGCCCACCGGGACCGGTTCTATTTTGAAAAGGTAGCGGCGGAGAACGACTATAATGAGGATGCGGGGCTCAGTGCCCGGCTGGATATTCCAGAGGAAGATTTGAAGATCAACATCATATACGTTAAAGACGGGCAGCACTATCTGTCCTTCCGCAGGGACTGCGCCCGGCAGACCGACTGTCAGGTGGAAGACCCAATAGTACAGATATATACAGCAAATATTCACTGCAATTATGCCCACAGCTTTATGACGCAGTGGGTGTACTTCCCCTCGGACGCGGGGGATACGGCGGGGGCCTACCAGGAAATTTTTCCCATTGTGCAGGCCTGCGGCGCGGAAAAGAGCGTTCAAAAGGTGGTCTCACTGGCATAAAAATGGGGCGGTGCACGCTTGAGGCGCTGCCCCGGACTGCCGGGAGGATAGGAGGACAAATGAAAAAATATTTAAGCTGGATGCTGGCGGCAGGCTGTATGCTGCTTCTGCTCTTCGGCTGCCGGGAAGAGCGCACGGCCGCCCAGGACGGAAACCTGATTGTGACAAACTACGCCGCCCAGGAGATATCAAATATCACCGTTTCCCACGACGGTCAGGAGATAGCCGTCTCCCCCGAGGCGATCAAGGACACCCAGCTGTGCCGGTTTACCATTGATCCGCTGGAGAACTACGTTTATATGATCTCCTTTACCGACGACAGCGGAGGAGCGCACGCCAGGGAATTCACTGACAGCTTTTCTAAGGACGCACAGATTTTAATTGCGGTCCGGTATGAGAACGGCGCCTGGATTATAGAGCGCGACGAGTAAGGAAACCGCCGCCCCCTTTGGGGGCGGCGGTTTGTGGTGTTACTGCACCGGCTCGAAATCGGAGGCGGGGCGGCGGCAGATGGGGCAGACATAATCGTCAGGCAGGGTGTCGCCCTCGTAGATGAAGCCGCAGATTTTGCAGACAAAGCCATGGGGCTTGTCCGGAACGGGCTCCGCCTCGGGGGCGGGCGCCTCGCCCTTCACCGACGCGGCCAGGGCCTGGGCCAGAGCCTCCAGCTCTTTCTCCTGGCCGGGGGCCAGGGCGGACTTCAGGGTGACGGGGGCCTCCATGATCTCGATATTCTTCATGCCGCCCAGAATTTCGGCCATCAGCTTGCCGCTGGCGGGGGCCCAGGAGCCGTTCTGGATAAGGGCTACCTTGCGGTTTTGAAGATTGTGATGGGCCAGGTCCCGGAGCAGGTGCTCCATGGGGTCGAAAATGCCGTTGTTGTAGGTGGGGGAGGCAAAGACGATGTGGCTGTATTTGAAGCAGTCGGACAGTACATGGGAGTAGTGGGAGATGGACACGTCGTGCATCTCCACCGGCACCCCCAGCTCGGCCAGGCGGCAGGCCAGGATGTTGGCGGCGGTTTCGGTGTGGCCGTAGATGGAGGCGAAGGGGATGACCACGCCCTGTACCTCGGGCTCGTAGGAGGCCCATTTCACATACCGGTCGATGATCTGATTGAAATCCTTGCGCCACACCGGGCCGTGGAGGGGGCAGATCATCTGGATGTCCAGGGCGGAGGCCTTCTTCAGCAGGGCCATCACCTGGGGGCCGTATTTGCCCACAATGTTGGTGTAGTACCGCCGGGCCTCGTCCAGCCAGTCCCGCTCCCAGTCGATCTCGTCGGCAAAGAGCACGCCGTTCAGCGCCCCGAAGGAGCCGAAGCCGTCGGCGGAGAAGAGAATCTTGTCGGTGGAGTCGTAGCTCACCACCACCTCGGGCCAGTGGACCATGGGGGCGGCCACGAAGGTGAAATTGTGTTTGCCGGTGGACAGGGTGTCCCCCTCGCCCACCAGGATGGCCCCCTTGGGGTCGGCGGCGTGGAACTGGCGGATCATGTTGATGGCCTTGCCGTTGCACACGATTTTTGCCTCGGGGTGGCGGAGCATTAGGTCGCCCAGGGTGGCGGCGTGGTCGGGCTCCATGTGGTGGACGAAGATATAGTCCAGCTTCCGGCCGTCCAGGGCGTGTTCCAGGTTCTCCAGGAACTGGGTCTGAACGGAGCGGTCCACCGTGTCGAAGAGGACGGTCTTCTCGTCCAGCAGCAGGTAGGAGTTGTAGGACATCCCCCGGGGGACGGGGTGTGCTGCCTCGAAGATGGGGTGCTGGCGGTCGTTTGCGCCGATCCAGATCAGGTCGTCAGTGATTTTGCGGGTGCAGTACATTGGGAAAACCTCGCTTTCATAATATTTGACGTAATGTAGGGCAAGGGTTCTGCCCTTGCCCCTTTCCAAGAGGCTGTTCAGGCAAGGGCAGAGCCCTTGCCCTACACGCGCAGCTTATTTCTTCAAAAGCATACCACATTTTTCCGTAAAAAACCAGCGGAGCGGCGCTCTTTTTTCAATTTCGTCAAGATGCGAAAAACATATTGAAAAACGGGGCTTAATCCCGTATAATCAGGGAAAAACAAGTTAGAGCGAGGGAAGAGACATGTACCGGATTGATATTATGACATTATTCCCCGATGTGGTAGGAGATATGCTCTGCGAGTCGGTTTTGGGCCGGGGGCAGGAGCGGGGTTATATCCGGGTAGACTGCCACCAGATTCGGGACTACACCGTAAACAAGCAGAAGCAGGTGGACGACTACCCCTACGGCGGGGGCCGGGGGGCGGTGATGCAGGCCGATCCCCTCTTCCGCTGCTGGGAGCACATCTGTCAGGAGGCGGGGGAGCGGGTCCACACCATCTACATGTCTCCGGCGGGGAAGACCTTCACCCAGGCCGACGCCCGGCGGCTGAAGGACGATTACCAGCGTCTCATTCTGGTCTGCGGCCACTACGAGGGAATCGACGAGCGGTTTATCGAGGAGTGCGTGGACGAGGAAATCTCCATCGGTGACTTCGTTATGACCGGAGGGGAGATCCCGGCTATGGCGGTGGCCGACGCGGTGTGCCGCCTGGTGCCCGGGGTGCTGTCCGACCCCTCCTGCTACGAGAACGAGAGCCACTGGAATGGGATACTGGAGGCCCCCCAGTACTCCCGCCCGGAGGTGTGGCATGGCCGGGCGGTGCCTCCCATCCTCCTGTCGGGCAACCACGCCAAGGTGGACCAGTGGAGGAGAAAGATGTCCATCCTCCGTACCAGGCAGCGGAGGCCCGATTTGTATGAGAAGCTGGACCTGTCCTCTAAGGAGGACCAGAAGCTGCTGCGGGAGCTGGAGGAAGAGCAGGGGGCGCCGCAATATCCGTAACGGGCCGCCGAGGGCGGCGGCCCTGCGATATTTTTGAAATCCTCTTTACAACCCCTTAAAGGTATGATAAACTTATTGGTACAATCTAATTTAAAAGACCATGTCTGGAGATGAAATACATGAGTTTCAAAATTGTAGTTGACAGTTGCTGCGACCTGACCCCCGCCATGCTCAAGGATCCTGTCTTTGTAAAGGTGCCCCTGACCATTTTTTCCAACGGCAGCACGTTCATTGACGACGAGACCTTCGACCAGGCCGACCTGCTGTGGGCCATGCGCCAGAGCGAGGACGCCCCCTCCACAGCCTGTCCCTCCCCCCAGGCCTACCTGGATGCCTACCAGGGGGTGGACGATGTGTATGTGGTCACCCTGACCGCCCTGCTCAGCGGCTCGCACAACAGCGCTGAACAGGCCCGCATCCTGATGGAGGAGGAAAACCCGGAGGTAAATGTCCATGTGTTCAACTCCTGCTCCGCCGCCTCGGGGGAGCTGCTGGTTGCCATGGCCATCCACCGGCTGGCCTCTGCCGGAATGCCCTTCAAGCGGGTGGTCACCGAGGTGGAACAGTTCATCTACCAGATGCAGACGATGTTTGTGCTGGAATCCCTGGAAAACCTGCGAAAAAACGGCCGGCTGACCAAGCTCCAGGCGGTGATTACCGGGGCGCTGAAGATCAAGCTGCTTATGGCCGCCACCCCCGAGGGGGAGATATGCAAGCTGGGTCAGGCCCTCACCGTCAAGCAGGCGCTGACCAAGATGGTGGACAGAATTGCCGCCGACGCCGCCCATGTGGGCCGCACCCTGGCCATCTGCCACTGCAACTGCCTGGAGCGGGCCTTCCAGGTGAAGGCCATGGTGGAGGCCAAGTGCAAATTCGCCCACATTCTCATCACCGAGGCCGGCGGTATCACCAGCGTCTACGCCTACGACGGCGGCATTGTGGTGGCCTATTGACAAAATGGGTTATTTGTGTTCATAATGAGTAGGGGCCGCCGCCCTCGGCGGCCCGCTTTATTTGAAACAAGGAGAGATCATCAATGTCCATAACCCGTTCTCAGGCCTGGGACCTGCTGACCCGATACAATCAGGAGCCCTTCCACCTGCGCCACGCCATTACGGTGGAGCACGTTATGGGCTGGTACGCCCGGGAGCTGGGCTACGGGGATCAGGCGGCGTTCTGGTCCCTGGTGGGCCTGCTCCACGACCTGGATTTTGAACAGTGGCCTGAGGAGCACTGCATCAAGAGCCAGGAGCTGATGAGAGAGGCGGGAATCGAGGAGCCCCTCATCCGGGCCGCGGCCAGCCACGGCTGGGGCCACCGCGTGGATATCAAGCCGGAGCACGAGATGGAGAAGGTGCTCTACGCCAGCGACGAGCTCACCGGCCTCATCGGAGCCGCGGCCCTCATGCGGCCCTCTAAGAGCACGGCGGATATGGAGCTGAAGTCCCTGAAAAAGAAGTTCAAGGACAAGAAATTTGCCGCCGGCTGCTCCCGTGACGTGATCGCCAACGGAGCCCAGCTGCTGGGCTGGGAGCTGGACAAGCTTCTGGATATGACGCTCCGGGCCATGCAGGCCGAGGAGGAGGCCATCGAGGCCGCTGTGGCGGAGCTGGGGTGAAAAAACGCCTTCCAGGGGTTGCAAACAGGGCAAAACAGTGATATAATACCACCGCCTATTACACAAGAAGGGGAAGATATTCATGTCCGGACATTCCAAATGGCACAACATACAAAAGACCAAGGGGGCGGCAGACGCCAAACGCTCCCAGATTTTTACCAAAATCGCCCGCGAGATGATCGTGGCGGTGAAGACCGGCGGCAGCGGCGACCCGGCCAATAATTCCCGCCTGGCTACCGTCATCGCCAAGGCCAAGGCGGCCAACATGCCCAACGACAACATCAAACGCACCATCGACAAAGCCCTGGGCTCGGGCAACACCGACAGCTTTGAGAATGTCACCTATGAGGGCTACGGCCCCAACGGCGTGGCCGTCATTGTAGAGGCCCTCACTGACAACCGCCAGCGCACCGCCCCCGAGGTGCGCCACCTGCTGGACAAGTACGGCAAGGGCCTGGGGGCCACCGGCTGCGTGTCCTGGTCCTTTGATAAGAAGGGGGTTATTGTCATCGAGGCCGAGGACCTGGATGAGGATACCGTGATGATGGATGCCCTGGAGGCCGGCGCCGACGATATGCAGGCCGACGGCGAGGTCTTTGAGGTCTACACCGACCCCGACGCCTTCGCCGCCGTTACCGAGGCCTTGGAGGCCAAGGGCTACACCTTCCTGGAGGCCGGGGTGCAGATGGTGCCTCAGAACTATGTCAAGCTCACCGACGAGACTGACATCAAGAACATGGAAAAGCTGATTGACTTCCTGGAGGAGAACGACGACGTGCAGAACGTCTACCACAACTGGGACCAGGATTAAACTTGCTTTTTTAAACAGAAAACGCCTGCTTTTGCGGAAATACAGCTTGTTTTTTAACTTTTTTGACCAGCAAAAATTACAGCTATGATATGCGTCGTTTGAGCTGTGATATACA
>JAAWEX010000038.1 GCA_022794495.1 Lawsonibacter sp.
CGAGCTGGGAGGGGTCCCCCTGCGGCTCATCGACACCGCCGGCCTGCGCAATACCGACGACCCGGTGGAGAAGCTGGGGGTGGAGCGCTCCCGGAGGGCCATGGAAGAGGCGGGGCTGATTCTGGTGCTCATCGACGCCTCCCGCCCCGCGGAGGACGAGGACTTCCTCCTTTTGCAGGAGGCCATATCCCTGACCCCCACCATCCTGGTGTGGACCAAAGGCGACCTGCCCGCCGCGCCCCGTCCTGTGAAACGCTATGAGGAGATCGGGTGCCCCGCCGTGACGGTGAGCGCCAGGGTCAGAGACCTGGACGAGCTGTGCAATGAGATATCCTGTGCCTTCCCCCAGGACCTCTGGGGGGGCTACGGCGAAATACTCACCAACGCCCGGCAGGAGGAGGCCGCCTCCCGGGCCCGAGAGGCCGTCCGCCGGGCCAGAGGGGCCCTGGAGGCCGGCATGACCCCCGACGCCCTGCTCACCGACGTGGAGGAGGCGATCACAGCCCTGGGGGAGCTCACCGGCCAGAGCGTTTCTGAGGACGTAACCGCCCGGATTTTTTCCAAATTCTGCGTGGGAAAGTAGGATCTCGGCCCCGCCGTCCCCGCCGAAGAAGCTCAGCGGAACGGGGGAGAAAAATTTACACAAGAGGTATTGATAAAAGCTCTTATTTATGGTATCTTGCTGTAAAGACAATCACGGATATTTCCGTGGTAAAGGAGGAGTTTTTATGGAAGCCCAGTTTGAATGGCGAGAGGAGTACAATACCGGAGTTGACACCATCGACAAAGAGCATCAGCGGCTTTTTAAGATCATCAACAAGCTCTTTCGGTTCCGTGAGGAGGAGAAGGACAGCCAGTGGACCTGTCAGGAGGGTATTAAATACTTCAAGGGCCACGCGGCGAAGCATTTTGCCGACGAGGAGGCCTATATGGCCTCCATCGGCTACGAGGGGCTGGAGGACCACCAGCGTATCCACAGGAGCTTTCGGGAGCACACCCTCCCCGCCCTGGAGCAGGAGCTGGAGCGGACGGCTTACGCTCCTGACGCGGTGGAGCACTTCCTGGGCGTCTGCGCCGGCTGGCTCATTGGCCACACCCTGACCGAGGACCAGGCCATCACCGGGAAGCGGACCAGCTCCTGGGAGTCCCTTCTGCCGGGGGAAGAGCTGGCGGCAATGAAAAAGGTAATTATCCAGCTGCTGTTCGATATGTTCCGCTTGGAGTCCCAAGTAATCAGCGACGCCTACAGCGGCGAAAAGTTCGGCAAGGGGGTCTATTACCGCCTGGTATATGGGGGAAAGAAGGAGGACCAGCGGCAGGAGGTTCTCCTGGTTTTCGAGGAAAAGCTGCTCATCAACACCGTAGGCAGGATTATGGGTCTACAAACCAACAAGCTGGACAGCATGCTCATCCACGCCGCCCGCTACACGGCCAGGCAGTTTGTGGCAAGGCTGATGGAGCACTTCCCCAATATGAAGGACTATGAGCTGAAGGAAGAGAACCTGCTGTCCTATGAGCAATTCCAAAAGCTGTTTGAGCGGGAGCAGATGCAGGTCAGCCTGCTGTTCAACACCGGGGGCGCGGGCTACTTCTCCTACTGCGTCATCGCGCCCCACCTGCTGGAGAATGGCGTCGGCACCCCCATCGAGCAGGAAAACGCCCTCACCGAGGTGGAGCAGTACCTGATGAAGCGCGAGGAGCAGGCGGAAGCGGAGGAAGAGAACCCCAAGCTGAGGATTCTGGTGGTGGACGACTCCATGACCATTCGCCACAGCATGAAGCAGCTGCTGGAGAAGGAGTATGACGTGGCCCTGGCTGAGTCGGGCGTGGCTGCCATCCGAACCATCACCCTGAACCGGCCCGACCTGGTCCTGCTGGATTACGAGATGCCGGTCTGCGACGGAAAGCAGACCTTGCAGATGCTCCGCTCCGAAAAATCCTTCTCCGACATTCCGGTCATCTTCCTGACAGGCCGAGACGACCCGGAGATCGTAAAAGCTTTGCTGTCCCTCAAGCCGGCGGGCTATCTGCTGAAATACTTAAAGCCGGCGGAGATCAAAGAGAAAATCGACGCCTTCCTTGCGAAAAAGGCCGGTAAAAAGGCCTGACAGAATAACAATCCCCCGGCTGCGGCCGGGGGATTGCGCTGTCTTGCCTTCTGTTCAGGGGACGGGGACGGCCTCCACGGTGTAGCCCAGGTCCCGCAGGCCCTGGACCACACCGGTCTTGCCGATCATGTGGCCAGCGCCCACCGTCATCAGGCCGGTGTGGGAGCCGGACTGCTTCAGATAACGGTCCGCCCAGGCGATCATGTTGGGGTCGCGGCCCTCAAAGAGCTTGGCGTTGAGCTCGTCGGTGGTGTTGGACTGGATAACGTCCTTGGGGTAGGCATTGGCAAAGCCCTGGACGTCGCGGGTCTTCCACTGCTGCATCCAGAGGTCTATCGCCTCGTCCTGCTCCTTCAGAGCGGCCTCATACGCCGCTTTTTCCTCCTCGCTCAGGCCGCCGGCTGCGTCCATGCCCAGGTACATAGCCAGGGTCATGGTCAGATAGTTCTCCTGATACTCGTCGGACAGGTCGTCGAAAATCTTGCCCTGGAAGGCGTAGGTCTCGATGCCCTCCACCTCGGTGCCCAGGTTGGAGGCCTTGGCGTTGACATACAGGTCCAGCGCCATCGCGTTATCGCTGCTGGTCTCGTCCAGCATGGACAGGGCGGTAAAGGTGTTGGCCAGCGCCCAGGGCTTGTAGCTGGCGATCTGCTCCTCGGGCGTGCCCAAGGGGGTCAGGGCCTCCACCACCTCCTGGTAGAGCTCCGGGCTGATGTGGTCCTTCAGGGTGGTGCCGTCGGAGTAGACCTGCATGGAGGTGAACTCGTCGATGCCCTCCTGGCTGTTGAAGTCCAGCTCGAAGGCGGCCAGCTCCACGCCGGTGATGATGTCCCGGAGCTGCTTGTGGAAGGGGTAGAGGTTGCCCCGGTCGGTGTGGATGGAGCCCAGCAGATACAGGGTGTTGCCGTTGCCCTCCGCCTTCCAGAGCAGGCCCAGGGAGCCGGCGTTCTGCTGGTCGTACAGGGCCAGGATCATCCGGCTGGCGAAGCAGGAGGCCTCCAGCAGGGTGCAGGGCCGGTCCAGAGCCAGGGAAGCGCCGTCGCCGTGGACCACGCCCAGGCCGGACAGGAACTCCAACGCTCCCGCGTCCACCCCCGGAAAGGCATAGGGGAGGGCCTCCATATACAGGGCATTGAGCACGCCGCCTCGAGTGGTATCCAGCACGAAGGAGCCGCTGCTGGAGCGCTGCTCCACCCCCAGCAGGGCCAGCTTGTCGGCGGCCACCTGGGTCATCTTGTCCAGCTGCTCCTGGGTAACCGGCTTGTCGTGGTCGGTGTAGATCTCATCCCCCGCCAGACCCATGGCGTAGATGTCGGCCACCTCGTCGTAGGCCCAGGCTGGGAGGGAAGCGGCCTGGGGCTCCTCCGCCGCGAACACCGGGACGGTACTGCCCAGCAGCCCGAAGGCCAGCAGCAGGGTAAGTAATTTCTTCATCAGTAATCATCCTTTCTTGGGCCGGAGCCCAACTATGCCAGTTTATTCTAGCACGGAACAGGCGCAAGTCAAATTAAAATTTGCTTAAAACCTGTACTCAAACGATAGCACTTTTCTCTCAAAAAGTCAATCACAATTTGCGTTGAATTTCCAATGCAAATTGTGACATGGTTTAAATGTGTAAATTCACATTATAATGTACTCAAAAAAAGAAATGTGAGGCATTATGGAAAAATTTATTGTCACACCCAGAGAGGATAAGACGGTTACCATGACCATCCGCATTGACAGGGCCCTCCAAGAGCGGTACAACGACCTCTCCGCCCGGACCAACCGCTCCCGCAACGAGCTGATTGGCATGGCCCTGCAATATGCCCTGGACCATATGGAGCTGCGGGACGACCACTGCTAAAGCCCCAGCCACTGCGTCAGCTCCCACAGGTCGGAGGCGATGTGGTCGGGATAAAACCGGGCAAACTCCTCCGCCCGAGTCGTGCCGCCGAGAACGGCGGCGAAGTGGGTTCCGGCATTTTTAGCGGCTCCGGCGTCCAGCACCGTGTCGCCGCAGAACAGGGCGTCCTCCGGCTTCACTCCCATCCGTTCCAGCGCCAGCAGCAGGCCCTCCGGATCCGGCTTGTGGCGCGCCACGTCGGCGCTGCCCACAACCAGGTCCACCGTATCAGCCACCCCCAGCCGCTCCAGAATAATCTCAATGGTATCCCCCCGCTTGGTGCTGACAATGGCCACCTTACTCCCCCGCTCCCGCAGCTTGCGCAGCAGCTCCTCTCCGCCGGGAAGGAGCACGGTGTCTTTGATTTGTAGCTCCCGAGCCACCTCGGTAAACAGCGCCCGGAACCTGGCCTGGCGCGACTGATCCAGATCCCCGGTGAGCATGGCGTAGGCGTCCTCCAGCAGAAAGCCCACCGTTCTGCGCACCGCCTCCCGGTCAGGTGCGGGCCAGCCCAGCTGGGTCAGGCCGTGGCGGAAGCCGGCTGCAATGGAGTCGGTGCAGTCGGCTAAGGTGTAGTCAAAATCGAAGCAAATCGCCTGATACATATCCAATTCCTCCTCGTTTTTCCTGCTTACGGGCGCGTCTGCGTTACAATCATATTGGGCCAGCGGTGTTCCATAAAGCTGTCGTCATACTGCTGGTCCAGGAAGGACTCAAAGGCGTTGGCCGGCTGGGGCTGGACGCTCCGCGCCCCGTGGCGCAGCATTGCGGCGCAGGTAAGCAGGCCGTTGCACACCATAATGATCACCACCGCCCAGGTCACGGCCTTCCCGGCCAGAGCGGGAAAGCCCTCAATCAGCCTGGACATCTGGGGATAGATGCCCTTAATCCAGAACACCGCCAGCACACCCCAGAAGAAGCAGAACAGCACATTGGTCCGCCCGCCGATGTTCAAAGGCATATGGCTGTAATCCCAGAAGACGGTGCCGAACACCAGCTCGGTGAACACGCTGCATAAGTACTCATAGGCGCCGCCGATGACAAAGCCGGCATTGAAGACAAAGAAGGAGTCCCGCTTTGCCAGGCCCTGGAGGGTGACGGTGAGCACCACCGCCCCCAGCCCCCAGACAAAGCTGAAGGGACCGTAGAGCACGCTGGAGCGGTTCATCCACTGGCCGTTGACCAGCCCGCACCAAAAGGTCTCGATTATATCTCCCAGCAGGGCGGAGGTGAGGAACACCCACACCAGCTTGTCCAGACAGACCCCCTTGGCGAAGGTGCAGGCCCCCTGTTCCTCAGGCGTCATCTCCCGGATGCCGGGGTAGGCCTTCTGGAGCCGCCGCCAGACCCCGGCGGTCATCTTTTCGGCGATGCGGCCCTCGCTGCTGCGGGCCTCCCTCCGCTCATAGGCCCGGACGCCGCCGGTGCGCAGGGTGTACAGCACCCCCACAAAGTCCAGTCCGATGAGCAGGAAGAGGCCCCCCGCGGCAAATCCCTTCACCAGCGGAGGAATCAGCTCCGTCAGGGCCAGCAGCAGGGGGTGAACCACCAGGTACACCACGTAATACGCCGCCGCCACCGCCGCTGAGGCAATCAGTCCCCGCAGGCTGCCTCCCAGCACCCGGCTGCGCTGCCCGCCCCAGTCCACCTTGGGCCCCAGCTGCCGGTCAAGGTGGTCGGCAAAGCTCTCCGCCACCGAGACAGTGACCGCCGTAAACAAAAACTGCAGCCAGTACCGCCCCGCCAGCGCGGGGAGGGCAATAATCATTAGGTCGAAGGCCGCCCCGTAGGACAGCAGGAAAGGCAGGGTGAGAAACCCCCGGTTGCGGAACTGCCGCTTGGTCACGGCGTAGTACACCACCTCGGCGCACCAGCCCAAAAAGGAGTAGACCAGCAGGTAGAGTCCCAGGTTGATCAATAGTGTTCCAGTCATGGCAGCGGCTCCTCCCTCATTTTTGCAGCAGCTCCTGAACGATCTCCACAAAGCGCTGCCCAAAGTGGGACAGGCACCGGCCCTCACGGTGGCCGGCTACCAGCCGTCCATAGGTGGAGGGGTCGGTGAGCGGGAACAGGTCCACCCCCACCGACTCGGCGGTGGGCGCGGGGATAGCCCGGAGGAAGAGCTCAGGGCAGATGGTGATTCCCACGCCCGCCTGGGCCATGGCCAGGGTGGTAACGGTGTTCTCGGTCTCCAGAATCAGCTGGGGCTTGAAGTAGTAGCGGCTGAAATACTGGTCCACGATGCTCCGGGTTCGATTGCCCCGCTTAATCAGAACAAAGGGCAGGTGCTCAAAGGTCCGGATATCCGCCCCCTGGGCATACTGCCGGCGGATGTCCTCCGCCTGCCCGCCGAACAGGTGCTGAGTGAAGGTCTTGGGCACCACCATCATCAGCCGTTGCTCTGTGAGGGGAACCGTGGTCACCCCCTCCAGAATAATAGGCTGAAAGCAGATAATCAGGTCGGTCCTCCCGTGGGACAGCTCAGACTCCAGCTGGGTGGAGTTGCCCTCATACAGGGAAAACTCCACCTGGGGGAATTCCCCCCGGAATTTGGGCAGGATATCGGGCAGCAGGGCCAGCCCGCAGGTGTGGGAGATGCCCACCCGCAGCGTCCCCACATACTGCTTGTTGATGTCCCCCACCTTGGCCAGGTACTGGCTGCGCAGGTCCAGAATCTGGGTGGCTGTGTCCACCAGCAGTCCGCCGGCGTAGGTAAGCGACAGCTTGGGGGAGCGGGTAAACAGCTTCACGTCCAGCTCCCGCTCCAGGTTTCCAATATGGTTGGACAGGGACTGCTGAGAGATGTACAGCCGCTCCGCCGCCCGGGTGATATTCAGCTCTTCCGCCACGGTGAGGAAATATTTCAGGTGTTGAAAATTCACAAAAACACCCTTCCTTTTTTGTAGGATGCCCCATTATACCACAGCTTTTTGGTTGTAGCAACCCTCGACAAAAAGATACTTCCCAATATGGGGGAAATGTGGCATAATAGTCAACAGTCAGGAAAACCCAAACGGGCTCAGGCCCAAATTATGATTAAACCGGAAAGGAATGCTGTCTTATGAAATGTCTCATCATCGACGTCGTCTCTCCCGCCATCGCCGAGGAGCTCGGCAAATATATGGAGGTCACCGTCAGCGAGCAGCTGCCCCCCTCCAAGGACGAGCTGAAGGGCATGATCGCCGATAAGGACGTACTGATCATGCGCGTCGATCCCAAGATCGACCGGGATGTGCTGGACGCCGCCAAGAGCCTGAAGGTCATCGGCGTGTGCTCCGTGGGCCTGAACCACATCGACACCAAGTACGCCGAGGAGAAGGGCGTCCAGGTCTTCAACGCCCCCGGTCTCAACGGCAACGCCGTGGCCGAGCTGACCATCTGCAAGATGCTGGAGCTGTCCCGCCACACCATCCCCGCCCACCGGGACGTGACCGTCAACGAGAAGTGGGACAAGTACGCCTTTGTGGGCCGTGAGCTCCGGGGCAAGACCCTGGGCGTGCTGGGCTTCGGCCGCATCGGCCAGCGGGTGGGCGAGATCGCCCGGGTGTTCGGCATGAAGGTCGTCGCCTACGACCCCTACCTCCCCGCCGAGGTCTTCACCAAGAACGAGGCCACCTCCATGAGCATCGCCGAGGTGTGCAAGGTGTCTGACTATATCACCATCCACATGCCTCTCAACGACGAGACCAAGAACCTCTTCAACGCCAAGTCCATCGCCGAGATGAAGAACGACGCCGTGGTGCTGAATATGGCCCGGGGCGGCATTGTCAACGAGCAGGATATGTACGAGGCCCTGAAGGCCGGCAAAATCGGCGGCTACGCCACCGACGTGCTGGAGAACGAGGTGGCCGGCGACGGCCTCACCGCTGACGCCGGGTTCCACTCCCCCCTGTTTGACTGCGACACCTTCGTGGTCTCCCCCCACATCGGCGCCCAGACCGTGGACGCCTCCCGGGACATCGGCGCTCATATCATCAGCAAGGTGAAAGAGGCTCTGAACCTGAAATAAGGTGTTTTGGGGCGTTTTTTCGCCGCGGTGGGCCGTTTCTAGAGAGAAGCGGCCCGCTCTTTTACGTCATTTTGATCGGAATATGACTCCGCAGGAAACGATAACCGGGCAACCCGAAAAAAATTATAAGTTTTTCCAGGAAGCGGGCTTAATTATTTCAGCAATTTACCGAAATTAAAATAAGGGATTTTCTTTTCCCGCTTAATGCGATATAATAGCATTAAAAAAGGGGGGAGGCTTGCAATGGAGACATTTCTTCCCTGTCCGCGGTGGCGGCGTTTTCAAAGACAGGGGTCCCATGGCGCAAATATAATTGGGACGCAAAGCTGATATGGGTCTAAGACTGCCGACCCTGTCCCAGGATTCACACCAGGGCGTAAGCCATAATACAATAGGGGTGATTCAAGTGCCGGCAAGGCAGATGGATCTGCTTCTCCTGGCCAAGGGCCGCCGCCCCACAACCAAAAAGAGGCAGCGCATGGCCTGGAAGAAAACCGCGCCGCCTGCCGCCAGGCTCAGCCTGGACGGTCTGCTGGACCACTACCTGGTGCTGCTCCTCTTCCTGACGCTGGTCTGCCTGTCGCTGCCCAGTCCGGGCAGAGCGCAGCTGATCGGTATTCTGGGCCTGCTTCTGTGTACTGCCGGGCTGTCTCATGGAGAGGTGAAGGTGGATCTGTGGTTCCTCGTTCCGCTGATCGCCTACCAGATTTTCTGCATCCTGTCCTGCTTTATGAACTGGCACATCATCTCTGCCGGCGCCGCAGGCGGATTTCTGGCCACCCAGGCCCTCTACACGGCCGCCTACCTGCTGATCGCCCGCCTGGACAGCGGCGAGCGCCTGTGGCTGCGCCGGCTGTGTGTGCTGTGGGCGGGCTGCGTGTCGTCAGTGGGTGTGGTCCAGTTTCTGCTCCGCGCCCTGTCCGGACGTGCGGCCCGGCTGGGCGGCGTGTTCGGAGCGCCCAACGCCCTGGGCATCTTCCTGGTAATCAGCTGGTTTGCCCTGGAGACCTGCGCCCAAGAGGAGAGCGGCTCTCTGGCCTGGCTGGTCCGCCTGGAGCCCCTGCTGCTGACCGCCCTGGCCCTTACGCTGTCCATGGGCAGCTTCGTGTCCATGGCGGCGGGCATCCTGTTCCTGGCCCTCTGGCAGCTGAGGCACAGCTCCTGGAGGCAGGCGCTGGCGTTCACCTGCAATCTGCTGGCCCGGGCCAGCTTCGGCGTGGGACTGGGCGTGCTGATGTACGTGGCGGCCCGCCGGAGCGGACAGCCCTGGCTGTGCCTGCCGCTGACGCTCTACCTGCTGGCGGTGGTCTTCTTCTGGGACCGATTCCGGTCCTTCCTGGCGGACTTCCCCTGGGCCGCCGCCGGGATGACCGTGCTGGGGGTTCTGGTGGCCGGAGGGGCCATCCTGATCCGTCCCAGCGCCGTGTCCACCTTTCTGGAGCGGCTGGCGATGATGGAAAACGGCGTGGGCTACCTCACTGTCCGCCCCCTGTGGGGACTGGGCTACCTCCAGTGGCGTGCCTGGAACCTTTACGACAGCGATATTTATTTCAATACCTACCACATCCACAATGTGATCCTTCACATTGGCGTGGAGTTCGGCATTCCAGCCATGGTCATGGCTGGAGCGGCGGGGCTCCGCCGCGTTTGGAAAAAAACCGCCCCCAGCTCTACCGCCGGCTTCACCGCCTTTGCGCTGCACAGCCTGATAGACACCAGCTTTTTCTTCGAGGGCATCCCGGCCGTCACCCTGATGACGGCGGCAGAGCCCCAAGCCGGAGGAAAGCAGCTGCCCGCCCTTGTGACGCGGCTGCTGTTTGGCGCCCTTGCCCTGGTGTTTCTGGCCACCCTGGCCGGCAGTCTGGGGTATCTGTAATGGGGGGGTGGAAAAGCTGAATCAAAAACACAAGGACTACCGCCCGGTCTACGCCCTGCTTGGCCTGTTCTGCCTGGCCGGGGTGGTGGTGCTGGCGGCCTGTCTGCTCAACCGCCAGAGTATGCCCCTGGTGGGGCGGGAGCTGAACGCCGACGAGCGTGAGGAAGTCATCGCCCGGAACAGCCCCCTCACGCAGTACGTCTACCTGACGGCCAACGCCGCTTTCCCCCGGGAGCGGCAGATCGATACCATCACCATCCACCACATGGCGGGCACGCTGGAGCTGGAAAACCTGGGTTTGGAGTTCGCCAAAGCCGACCGCAGGGCCTCGGCCAACTACGGCATCGACGTCAACGGCCAGATCGGCCTGTTCGTGGAAGAGGCCAACCGGGCCTGGACCTCCAGCAATGTGGAAAACGACAGCCGGGCCGTTACCATCGAGGTGGCCAACGACGAGGAGGGCGGTATCTGGCACGTCAGCGACGCCTCCTATCAGGCGTTGATTGACCTGTGTGTGGATATCTGCCGGCGCAACGGCATCCAAATGCTTTACTACACCGGGGACGCCAAGGGAAATCTGACCACTCACAAGATGTTCAGCGATACCGAGTGTCCAGGGTTCTATTTGGAGAGCAAATTGCTGGATATTGCCAATGCGGTCAATACTCAGCTTAAAAATAGCTAGAAAAGGGAGGGGTTTTTATGAAACGTCTCAGCAAAGCTCAAAAACTGTTCCGGGGCGGAATTGTCCTGGCAATCATGACTGTGGCTCTTGTCACAGCGGTGTTTGCCACAGCGAATCCTGGATTCAGCAGCAGTTATCCCAATGTAGATGAAAGCACACTCGAGCCTAAAATCAAGATTGTGTGTACAACCAGAGGGCACGAGCACAAAGATCTTTCCTTAACCTATCGTAATCCTGATTGGAAAGAGGATAAGCCGTATGTACTCTACTCGCTTTCTGTAAACGACGGAGATGTGGCGGAGTATATCGAGAAGTTTGATAGTCAGCCTGTGAAGGATGGCGATTCTGCCGGGCAAGCTTACAACTTTTATGGAAATCACGAGTTTGTAGATTTTCAGGTTGGGACCCTATATGTTGAACGGCATAACTGTAGCGCTGACAATCAGTTTGGGGAACTACAGACTACTACTCAGGCGACCTGTACAGAGGCCGGCGAAGGAAAACTCACCTGCAAGAAGTGCGGCTTTGAGCACACAGTAACGATTCCCGCGCTGGAACACAATTTTGTAGATGGGGTGTGCTCTCTGTGCGGTGCAACAGCCCCAAGTGATCAGCTCCCTGCGCCCGGCAATGGTGAGAACTCCAGCGACAACCAGACCTCTGGAGACGATAATGGCTCCAACGACAGCCAGACCTCTGGAGACGGTGATAGCTCCAGCGACAGCCAGACCTCTGGAGACGGTGATGGCTCCAGCGACAGCCAGACCTCTGGAGACGGTGATAGCTCCAGCGACAACCAGACCTCTGGAGACGGTGATAGCTCCAGCGACAGTCAGACCTCTGGAGACGGGGATGGCTCCAGCGACAGCCAGACTCCTGAAGAGGGGAAGGGCCCCGACGACAGCACAGCGTCGAAGCCCGAGACCAAGCCTGAGCCCGAACCCGAGACCAAGCCTGAACCTGAAACAACGCCCAGCACTGATCCTGTTCCCGATGCCATCACTCCGTCCGAAGGAGAGCCCGAGTCGATAGCCATGGTCATGGGCGGCCTAAGCGGTGCGTACCGCTTTAACGCCAAGCTGTCCGGCGCATCCGCCGTCTTGGCGGCGGCTGACTCCGCTCTTTTGAGGGCTAGCAGGAACGTGAGTGCAGATGTATCGAACCTGAAGGGTCATTTTGGCTTTAGGGGTGGCCAAGATACCATTATCATCCGGGTGAAGTGCCCCAGCGCGGGCTCCTACAAGGTGGTCCATGAGTATTACACATTGGAAGCCTACAAGGATGAAAACGGTGTAATACAGACGAAGGAGCATTTTGATGGCGCAAGCAGCATTACAACTGTCACGCCTGACACAGCGGACCTTGAAAAGGAATTCTATGCCAATGGTGTGAAGACGGAGCCGGAATATTATGGAACCGAGTATCAGCACCAGCCGAATGAAAGCGCTTATGGCCTCATGACCGGCGAAAAGGCGTACGAAAAGCATTCTACGATGTCCTACGTCAAGGCCACAGCGGATGGCGACCAGATTATCATCCTGAAATATGTCCGCGACGCAGTACCCCAATATAAGTACGTCCATGAGTATTATGTGAACAAAATTGTCCCTAAAGACGATCCAGCTTATCAAGACAATTTTGAGGGCAGAAGCGGCGTTGAGACCAGGGAAGTTCCCATTGCCGGGGAAAAATATACTACCACCGATGTGGAAAAGGTGAAGGATTTCAAGGGAAATACCTACACTTACGTCCCGGAAGAGGACGCCTACGGTAAATGGAGCTTTGGGGTTGTCTACACGGCGGATGACGACATGGACTGCGCTACCGCCAAGGTGAACGGCAACGATATTATCATTCTGCGGTATGTCCGCAAGCCCGGCGCGGGCTCCTACAAGGTGATCCACGAGTACTACAAGGACAGCGTTTCCCCTGAAAACCTGGAGGGCAAGAGTGATATTTACACGGTTGAGCTCGAGGAAGAGGAATTTAAGAAGCAGTTGGAGTACAAGGCTAGCGGAGTGACAAAGGAGCCGGACTACAACGGCGTAACGTACACCTACCAGCCACAGAGCGACGCTTACGGCAAAATGGATTCCGGCAGGGAGACCTATCAGCCGAACAGTGGAATGACGTATGTCAAGGCCACTGAGAATGGCGAGCAGATTATCATTCTGCGCTATGTCCGCAGCGGGCTGGGCTCCTACAAGGTGGTCCACGAGTACTACAAGGACAGTGTTGCCCCCGAGAATCTGGAGGGCAGAACCGGGATTGAGACCATCGGCGGCCTGCCCCTGGACGGGAAGACCTACAGCGCCAGCGGCATAGCCTGGAAGACAGGCTTTAACGGACGCACCTATACCCATGTCAGCGACGTCTACGGCGTCATGACCTCCGGTGCGGGCCAATATCAGGCGGAAGACACAATGAGCAGTGTAGTCGCAACAGAGAGCGGACAGCAGATTATCATTCTGCAATATGTTTATACGCCCGATCCTCCCGACGAGCCTGATCTCCCCGATCCCAACGACCCGGACAGCCCCGATGAAATCACCATCACCGAGGAAGGCGTACCCAAGACCTATATCAAGGTCTGGGACCCTGAAAATGAGGAATTCATCTATATTCCCGACGACGAGGTCCCTCTGTGGGACGCCACGCCCCAGACCAACGACAGCAGCCACACCGCCCTGTGGGCCGTGCTGTGCGCCGTCTCACTGGCGGGCATGATCGTCCTGGGCCGTAAGAAGGATGACCAGGCGTAACGTCTGGACGTTCCAGTCAGCATAACCCCTGCGGCGCCGGCAATTTGCCGGCGCCGTTTTTTGTTTTTGAAATAAAATGTAAAGCTGGCTTGACAGGAAATATAAAGTGTGCTATACTCCAAATAGTAAAGCGCACTTTACATCCCGAAAGGAGGCGGTCCCGTGACCAATCGAATCGCCGCACTGCGCAGGCAGCGCCGCATCTCACAGGCGGAGCTGGCCGACGGGGTGGACGTCACCCGGCAGACCATCATATCCCTGGAGAGCGGCCGGTACAACGCCTCCCTGCTGCTGGCCCACAAAATAGCAAAGTATTTCGGGCTGACCATCGAGGAAGTATTTCTGTTTGAGGAGGAGATTCCATGAAAGACTGTTTGAAAAAAGCGGCCCCCTATGTGATGTTTGCGGCGGCCTGGGTTCTGATTCTGG
>JAAWEX010000039.1 GCA_022794495.1 Lawsonibacter sp.
GTGGATGTGGGCCGGCTGTGCAGGGAGTTCAACCTGGACAAGGTGCGCAAGGTGATTGTGGGCGGACAGGAGCGCATCCACTCGGTCCAGGCCGGGCTGGGGGAGGCGGACCCCGAGGCTGACCTGATTGCCATCCACGACGGGGCCCGTCCCCTGGTGACCCAGGAGATCATCCGGGACACAGTGGCCCGCGCCGCCCTCACCGGGGCGGCCGCCCCGGCCATCCCCCTTATTGACACCGTCAAGCGCACCGAGGACGGCCTGGTGGTGGAGACGGTGGACCGCTCCCAGCTGTGGGCGGTGCAGACCCCCCAGGTCTTTGAGGCCGGTCTCATCCGGGGCGCCATCCAGAAGGCCATCGAGGATGGCGAGCTGCTCACCGATGACTGCGGCGCGGTGGAACGGCTGGGGATGCGGGTGACCCTCACCAGCGGCAGCCGTGAGAACCTCAAGATTACCACCCCACTGGACCTGATCCTGGGGGAGGCCATTCTTCAGGCCAGAGTAGAGGAGGGGGAGTGGCGATGCAGGGAATGAGAATCGGACATGGCTACGACGTCCACCGCCTTGTGGAGGGACGGCGGCTGATTTTAGGCGGGGTGGATATCCCCTGGGAGCGGGGGCTGCTGGGCCACTCCGACGCCGATGTTCTCACCCACGCGGTGATGGATGCCCTGCTGGGGGCGGCGGGCCTGAGGGACATCGGAACCCACTTCCCCGACACCGACCCCGCCTGCGCCGGAGCGGACAGCCTGAGGCTGCTGGAGCATGTGGCGGCGCTGCTGAGGGAACGGGGGTATACCGTGGGTAATGTGGATGCCACCGTCCTGGCCCAGCGGCCCAAGCTGGCCCCCCATATCCCGCAAATGCGGGACAACCTGGCTCGGGCTATGGGGGTGGACCCTGGGCAGGTCAACGTAAAGGCCACCACTGAGGAGGGCCTGGGCTTCACCGGCTCCGGCGAGGGCATGGCCGCCCACGCGGTGGCGCTGATTGAGAGGATGTAAAAAGAAGTAACCGTCCCAGCTCTCCCAAGTTGGACGGTTACTTCTTTTCACAAGTAATTAGGTAGAGCCCACCGCCTGCGGCGGTATCTTCCTTGTTTCTTATTATATCAGCTTTTCCGCCTTGTCAAGGGCGGCTTTATTTTGCACTTGACAATTACGGCCCGTACGGTTATAATATTTTTGTGAGGACCGTATTGGGAGGTGAAGTGATGTCCCCCAGGCCAAAGTCCGAACATTCCAAGCAGCTGCGCTTTGAGATGCGAATGGACACAGAGACCGCGGAAAAACTGACATACTGTGCTGAAAAGCTGGGAGTCAGCAGAGCGGCAGTCATCGAGAAGGGTATCGACTTGGTAAAAGCGGAGTTGGACAAAAAATAAGAGCTTCGGGCACCCTTGGACGAACGCACCGAAACTCTTAAACCACACCCGGAGGAATGGTAAATCTGATGATATCACAACTCCTGGTGAAAATCAAGGAGGAAACTATGAGTCAGGAAAGAATTTTAATGGACCTGGAAGAGGCCTTTGGCCGGCTCTCCGACGGACTGAACGCGGTAGAGTTGATGGTGCTTGGGCTGGAGGACGTCCAGGACCCCTATGCGGACGGCCTGTATGTGATCTGGCGGTATCTGGAGCGGGAGCGGGAGGAGATAGAACGCCTGCTGGCGGCGGTATCAAGCGCCCGGATAAGCGCATAGACTGGTTACGAGAGGAGAACGCAGGTTCTCCTCCCGGCTATTTCTGTGGGGCGGGTTCGCCCTGCCCCAGGAGAGGAACCATGCCATGCTCTATTATCTCATTGTATGCCGCTCGCTGACCTACGCCCAGCGCACCGCCGCGGCGTTGGAGCGGGCGGGTATCACCGCCCGTGTGCTGCGCTCCCCCAAGAGCATCTCCGGCGAGGGGTGCAGCCACTCAGTAAAAATATCCCAGCGGAACCTCCCGAATGCGCTGCGGGTGCTCCAGCGGGCGGGGCTGACCCCCAAGCGGGTCTATATCACCGCCGGGGACGGCAGCTATCAGGAGGTGGCCCTATGATCTATCTGGACAGCGCGGCCACCACCCTGCAAAAGCCCAAAATGGTGGCTTCCGCCACCGCCTGGGCTGTCAATCACCTGGCCAGCCCCGGACGAGGAGGGCACCGGCCGGCCATGGCGGCGGCGGAGACGGCCTTTTCCTGCCGGGCGGCGGCGGCCCGGCTGTTTCATGTGGACGACCCGGAGCGGGTGGTCTTTACGTTCAACGCCACCCATGGCCTGAACATTGCCATCAAGACGCTGGCCAGACCGGGCAGCCGGGTAGTGGTCTCGGGCTATGAACACAACGCCGTCACCCGGCCCCTCCATGCCCTGGGAGTGCAGCTGCGGGTGGCCCGGGGGAGGCTTTTCGACCGGCAGGCTGTGTTAGAGGATTTCCGCCGGGAGCTGGACCGGGGGGCCGACCTGGCGGTATGCACCCATGTATCCAATGTCTTTGGCTTTATTCTGCCCATCGAGAACATCGCCGCCCTGTGCAGGGAGCGGGAGGTGCCCCTTATTATAGACGCCTCCCAGTCGGCCGGCTGCCTGCCCCTGGACTTTCAGGCGTTAGGGGCGGCCTTTGCCGCCATGCCGGGGCATAAAGGACTGTATGGCCCCCAGGGTACCGGCCTGCTGCTGTGCGGAGCGGACCCGGATCCCCTGCTGGAGGGAGGGACTGGCAGCGAGTCGAAGCGCCAGGCCATGCCGGAGTTCCTTCCCGACAGGCTGGAGGCGGGTACTCACAATATCGCCGGTATCGCCGGACTGCTGGAGGGGCTTCGTTTCCTGGAGCGTCAGGGAGTGGAGAAGATCGGCGAAAAAGAGAGCCAGCTGATCCGGGGGCTGGGGAAGCGGCTGGGGACCCTTCCCGGCACGGAGGTCTTTCTGGCCGGCGATCCGGAGGCCCAGGCGGGGGTGCTGTCCTTCCGGCTCCGGGGCCGGGACTGCGAGGAGCTGGGGGAGGTGCTGGGCAAGCGGGGATTTGCCCTGCGGGCGGGACTGCACTGCGCCCCGCTGGCCCACGAGACGGCGGGCACGCTGGAGACGGGCACCCTCCGGGCCAGTGTTTCCGCCTTCAATACCGAGCGGGAGACCGGCCAGTTTCTGCGGGCGGTCCGGGAGATCGCCGGACCCCGGCACTGAGAGGGCCCGTGGGGGAGGAGCGGCCGCTCTTCCCCCAATTTCTGCCTGTCACAAAAATTTTAAAAAATTTTCATCCTGGAATTTACCTTTACAGTTGCCAAGCGGTGGGAAATATCGTATAATGGCATGATGAAGTGTTTTGCTTGCGCTATTTGTTAAGGAGAAGGTGAAGCGGATGAGCCCGGCGACTGAGCTGATTCACAGCGCCCAGATGTTCCTGCAATCCAATTTCCCCCTGCTCCAGATTCAGCTGACTGATATTCTGGACATTGCCATTTTGTCCTTTATCATCTATAAGCTGCTGTGGATGCTGCGCAAAACCAGCTCCGGCCGGCTGATGTGGGGCGTCCTGATTTTGATGACGGCTATGTTTGTCTCCTCGTACGTCCTGTCCCTGACGGCCACCAGCTGGCTGCTGGACAAGGTGGTGCAGTGGGGGCTTTTGGTGCTGGTGGTCCTCTTCCAGCCGGAAATTCGCCGCTTTTTGGAGCGGATGGGCAGCGGCCGGCTGGGGATTGTCTTTGCCAGCAGCAAAGAGGCGGGGCAGGACATGGAGACCGCCATCACCCAGACCGCCGAGGCCTACACCGACCTGTCCCGGGACAAGGTGGGGGCGCTGATGGTCTTTGAGCGGCAGAATCTTCTGGACGATGTGATTAAAACGGGCACAGAGCTGGATTGCAGCGTGTCCAGCGAGCTTTTGAAAAATATCTTTTGGAACAAGGCCCCCCTCCATGACGGAGCGGTGATTGTCCGGGAGGGCCGGATTGTGGGAGCCGGATGTATGCTTCCGCTGTCGGGCAATGTGAATCTGAGCCGGGATCTGGGGATGCGCCACCGGGCGGGCATCGGCATGAGCGAGCACTCCGACGCCGTGGTGGTTATCGTCTCAGAGGAGACGGGCTCCATCTCCGCTGCGGTGGGGGGGATGCTCAAGCGCCACCTGGCTCCGGAGACCTTGGAGCGCCTGCTGCGCAATGAGCTGCTTAACGACAAGCAGGAGGAGAAAAAGGGCAGCCAGCTGCCTCTGGTCGGCCTTCTGATGGGCGGAAGCCGGAAGGAGGGTGACCGGCTGTGATGGGAAAACTGTTGGAAAAGCGGTGGGTCTGTATCCTGCTGTCCGTGCTGCTGGCCATCGCCTTCTGGGCATATGTGCGGGCGGCGGTGGACCCCAATGGCACAACCACGATTCATAATGTGCGGGTAGAGACTGCGGGAACCAATGTGCTGACCAGTCAGGGCCTGGCTGTGGCGGAGATTTCCCCCCAGGTTGTGGAGCTGGAGGTGGAGGGTCCCACCAGCGCCCGCACCGAGCTGGTCCGAAACCGGGCCAGCTTATATGTGCGGGTGGACGTCTCCAGCTGCGTGGAGGGGGAGAATACCCTGCGCTACCGGGCGGTGTGGCCGGAAAATATCAATACAGATGACCTGTCGCCCAAGACCTCAACCGTTACGGTAAAAGTGGAAAAGCTGTACAGCAAGTCCTTTGACGTCCAGTTCCAGCTCAACGGCAAGGTAGCCAAGGGCTACCAGATGGGCACCACCGGCATCGAGCCGGAGCGGGTGGTGGTCAGCGGTCCGGTGGAGCAGGTCAACCAGGTGGACAAGGTTGTGGCCATTCTGACCGCCGAGGAGCTGAGCGAGCGCTTCGCCGGCGACCTGCCCCTGATCCCCCTGGACAAGGAGGGCAACCAGCTGACAAAGCTGGAGCTGACCCTCAGCGCTGAGACAGCGTATGTGATTGTGCCGGTGGTGGTGACCAAGGAGGTGCCGCTGACGGTAAACATCGAGCCGGGCGGCGGCGCGACCGAGGAGGACGCTGTCCGGGAGATTGAGCCCAAATCCATTGTGGTTTCTGGCTCCGAGGCCGACCTGGAGGCCCTGGAAGAAATTTCCCTGGGTTCCGTCAATCTGTCCGACGTGGTGGGGACCAATGTGTTCCCCTTCGACATCTCCCTGGACCCCCGGTTTACCAATGAGAGCGGCCTGACCGAGGCCACCGTCACGGTGACGGTGGAGGGGCTGGACACCGAGGTCTTTGCTGTGTCCAATATCCGCACCAGTCTGCCGCCTGAGGGCTACACGGTGGACGTGGTGACCCAGAGCGTTCTGGTGACGGTCCGGGGCCCGGCGGAGGAGTTGGCCAAGATCGACGCCAGCCAGCTCCTGGTGGTGGCCGACCTGTCCAATATGACCGTCGAGGGCTCCCGCCAGGTGCCTGCCAGGGTCTACCTTAACGGCACCAGTACGGTGGGCGTGATTGGAGAATATACCGTTTTAGTGAACATGAGCAGATAAGTGAGGCAGAGTTATGGTTCAAAATGCGATTGTTAAAAAGATTGTCCGGGAGGGGGTGGCCGAGGTCTCGCTGCTGCGGCAGATGGAGTGCGGCCTGCACTGCGACGGCGCCTGTGCCGGCTGCTCCGCCAAGCCCCCCCAGGAGATACTGGCCCTGGCCACAAACGGCATCAATGCCCAGCCAGGGGATTTTGTGGAGGTGGAGCCGTCCGATGGGCGGAATATCAGCACCTCGGTGGTGGTGTTCCTCCTGCCCTGCCTGGGCCTGGGCCTGGGCTATGCCTTGGGGCTGTATGTCCTGCGGCTGGGCGAGCTGGCCTCGATGCTCACGGCGCTGCTGGGGCTGGCCGCGGGCTTTGTCCCCGCCTTTCTGATGAATCGCTCAATCACCCAAAGCGCCGCCCCGGAGTTCGCCATTTTAAAGCAGCTTCGGTGAGGGGTGGGGAATGTTTGGCTATGTGCGGCCCTTTCAGCCGGAGCTGAAATGCAAAGACTACGACCTATACAGGGCCACCTACTGCGGGCTCTGCCGCTGTCTGCGGCGGCGGTATGGGCTTGTCGCCCCGATGTTCCTGAATTTCGACTTCACCTTTCTGGCCCTGCTGCTGTGGGAGTCGGAGGAAAGCTTTATCCCTTGCCGGGGCCGGTGCCACGCCAACCCGCTGCGCAGGCTGCCCATGTGCCCGGAGAGCCGGGCGCTGGAGGAGGCCGCCGACGAGAGCGTCATCCTCTCCTGGTGGAAGCTGCGGGACTCCGTCCAGGACGAGGGCCTGTGGAAGAGCCTGCCCTCCCGGGCGCTGTCCGTGCTTCTGGGGCCGGCCTATCGAAAGGCGGCCCGCCGCCGGCCGGAGTTTGATGAGACGGTGCGTTGCTGTTTAGAGGAGCTGGCTGTTTTGGAGCAAGAGGGCAGCCCCTCTCTGGACCGGACGGCCGACACCTTTGCCCGGCTGCTCCAGTCCGCCGCCCCCCGAGAGGGAGAGCGGGGACGGGTTCTGGCCCAGCTGCTGTACCACCTGGGCCGCTGGATTTATCTTGCGGACGCCAGGGACGACCTGGAGGAGGACAAGCTGTCCTCCCGGTATAACCCGGTGGCCGCCCGGTACGGCCCTCAGGGGGACGACGGGGCGCTGAAGCTGACCATGGACCACTCCCTGGAGCTGATGGGCGCGGCCCTCCAGCTGGGGCGGTTTGGCTGTCGGACACCTCTGCTGGAGAATATCATCTATTTGGGACTGCCCCTGGTCCAGCGGGCCGTTTTTGACGGCAGCTGGAAGAAAATAAAAAAACAGAAGATTTGGAGAAACGACTGATGAGAGATCCTTACAGCGTTTTGGGCGTGAGCCAGAGCGCCAGCGACGACGAGGTGAAAAAGGCCTATCGGGAGCTGGCCCGAAAGTACCATCCGGACAACTATCAAAACAACCCCTTAGCCGACCTGGCCGAGGAGAAGATGAAGGAGATCAACGAGGCCTACGACACCATCACCAAGCAGCGCTCAGGCGGGTACTCGGGCGGCGCTTCCGGGGGGTACGGCGGCGGCTACGGCTACCAGCAGAGCTCCTCCTCCGCCTCTGCCAACCCTGCCTATGCCCGCATCCGCAACCTGATTAACGCAGGGGACCTGGGCCAGGCGGAGCAGCTGCTCTACGAGGTGGGACAGAAGGACGGGGAGTGGTATTTCCTCTCCGGCAGCATCGCCTACCGAAAGGGCTGGCTGGACGAGGCCCTGCAGAACTACACCAGGGCGGTTCAGATGGAGCCCGGCAATATGGAGTACCGCCAGGCCCTGGCGCTGATGCAGCGGGGCGCCATGGGGGGCTACCGGCCCTCGGGCTACGGCAGCGCCGCCACCTGCGACCCCTGCACCACATATCTCTGCTGCAGTCTCTGCACGCCGTGGGGCGGGCCCTGCTGCTAAGGCCGCCAGCGGAAAGCTGTCTGGCGGATAATCATAAAAGATGTGTACTTTGTCAACAGGAGAGTGATCTGAGCATGGTCAAAAGCATGACTGGGTACGGCCGGGCCGAGGAGGTTTTTAACGGCTGTACCATCACGGTGGAGCTGCGCTCCGTCAATAACCGGTATCTGGACTGCAACGTCCGCATCCCGCGGCTGTACCTTTTTGCGGAGGAGGCCGTCAAAAGCCGCGTGCAGAATACCATTTCCAGGGGAAAGGTGGATGTGTTTATCACGCTGGACAGCGCCGGCGCGGAAAAGGTTCAGGTGTCGGTAAACAAGCCGGTGGCGGACGGCTACTACGCCGCCCTGAAGCGTCTGTCAGAGGATTACGGCTTGTCGGGAGAAATTTCCGTCTCTCTGCTGTCCCGGTTCCCGGAGGTGCTGCTGGCCGAGAAGGCCGAGGAGGATGTGGAACAGATGGCGAAGGACATCTGTGTTGTGCTGGACCGGGCTCTGGACGATTTTGATCAGATGCGTACCCAAGAGGGGGAACGGCTCAAAGAGGACATCCTGTCCCGGACCAGGCTCATCGAAGAGAAGGTGGGCGTGGTGGAGCAGCGCTCCCCCCAGACGGTGGCGGAGTACCGCGCCAAGCTGGAGGCCAGAATGAGTGAGGTGCTGGCCAACACCCAGCTGGACCCCGCCCGCATCCTCACCGAGGCGGCCATCTTCGCCGACAAGGTGGCGGTGGACGAGGAGACCGTCCGACTCCACAGCCATATTGGCCAGCTTAGAGAGATGCTCTCCAAGGGGGGCGTCATCGGCCGGAAGCTGGATTTTCTCATTCAGGAGTTTAACCGGGAGGCCAATACCATCGGCTCCAAATGCAGCGACATCGAGATCGCCGGCCAGGTGGTGGATATCAAGGCGGAGATTGAGAAGATTCGGGAACAGGTACAGAATATTGAATAAAAGCGGTTTGTAGGGCGTGACGACTCAACACGCCGAACATATAGAGGCCGGAAAAACGGCGCGCCGGGGTCGTCGCGCCCTACAGGTCAAGAATGGCGGGAGGGGATAGATTGAAGCTCATCAACATCGGCTTTGGCAATCTGGTATCCGCTGGCAGGCTGGTGGCGGTGGTCAGCCCGGACTCCGCCCCCATTAAGCGCATGGCTCAGGAGGCCAGAGAGCGGGGCGTCCTCATCGACGCCACCTACGGCCGGCGTACAAAAGCGGTTCTGGTCATGGACAACGACCATGTGGTGCTCTCCGCCCTCTCCCCCGAGGCCATCGCCGGACGGGTGGAGGGCGAGGCGCCAGCGATGGGAGAGGAGGAGTAACCATGCAGCGAAAAAAGGATAAGGGCCAGCTGATTGTGCTGTCCGGGCCGTCGGGCGTGGGCAAGAGCACCGTCATCGCCGAGTTGCTCAGCCAGCGGAAAAACATCTACTTTTCCGTGTCATACACCACCCGCCAGCCCAGGGTGGGGGAGCAGGACGGGGTAAATTACAACTTTGTGGACCGGGCGGAGTTTGAGCGGATGATTGCCGCCGACGAGCTGCTGGAGTATGCAGAGTATGTAAACAATTACTACGGCACCTCCCTCAGAGTCATCCAGGACCGGCTGGAAGAGGGGGTGGATGTGCTGCTTGATATCGAGGTTCAGGGGGCGGCCAAGGTCCGGGCCCGGTGTCCCGGCGCGCTGTTTATCTTCATTATCCCCCCTTCCTTTGAGGAGCTGTCCCGCCGCCTCCACCGCCGGAACACCGACAGCGAGGACGTCATCGCCGGCCGGCTGGAGAAGGCGCGGGTGGAGTTTAAGGAGATACCCAACTACGACTACCTGGTTATCAACGACAAGGTATCGGGCGCGGTGGCGGAGATCGAAGCCATTCTCACCGCCGCGGAGTGCCGGGTGGAAAACCGGGAGTCTATTTTGACGCAGTTTGCGTAAAAATATCCTGTAGGGGCGGATATTATCCTCCCAAACAAACACGGGAGTGTTTTGTGAAAACGGACGGCTGATGGCTTCCCCTGCAGAGGAATCATAAAATTAAGGAGTCTTTACTATGATGCTGTATCCCGCAATGAAGGACCTGCTGGAAAAGGTGCCCAGCCGCTACGAGCTGGTGAATGTGGTGGCCTGCAAGGCACGCCGTATTGCCCGAGACGCCGAAATGGCCGGTGAGCCGCTGGCGGAGAAGCCGGTGAGCATCGCCATCCAGGCCGTGGCCAGGGGCGAGCTGGAGGACAAGACGGAGCAGACGCAGGAGTGAGCGCTGGCCCATGCTTGCGGATAAGCGCTAAGCAGGGGGCGGCGCCCCCTGTTTTTGCGGAGGCCGGTGAGGCGGGGCGCGGGCTGGAGGTGACGGCCATGGGCAGAAAAGTAGCGAAGGTGGCCGTCGCCAAGGCGGTCTACGCCATCGACAGACCCTACGACTATCTGGTCCCCCAGGAGCTGGAGGACCGGCTCCAGGTGGGAATGCGGGTGCTGGTCCCCTTTGCCGCCGGAAACCGGGGGTCAGATGGGCTGGTACTCTCCCTCAGCCAGGTCCCCTCCGCCGGCCCGGCGCTGAAATCCATCCGGTCGGTGCTGGACGACCAGCCGGTGCTGGACGAGAAGGCGGTGCAGCTGGCCCTGTGGATGCGGGAGCGGTATTTCTGCACCGTCTACGACTGTGTGAAGGCTATGCTCCCCGCGGGGCTGTACTTCTCCCTGCGGGATCAGGTGGCCCTCAAGCCAGGTGTGGACCGGGAGACGGCCTACCGGGCCGCCGAGGGCTCCCCGGCTGCGCAGCGGCTGCTGGACCTGCTGTGGAGCTGGGGCGGCAAGGGGGACATGGAGCAGATACGCCTGGCCTTCGGGGCCAGGGACCCCAACCCCGCGATCCGCCGCCTGGCTGAGGCCGGCGTGACCGCCCTGGAGACGGGGGCCCAGCGGGCGGTGGCGGATAAGACCGAAAAGCTGGCGGTTTTGGCCGTCCCGGCAGAGGACGCCATGGCTATAGTTGCCCCCAAGCGCAAGTCGGCTCCCCTGCGGTACTCGGTGACCGAGCTGCTGTGTACGCTGGGCGCCGCCTCGGTCAAGGACCTGTGCTACTTCACCGGGGCCTCTCCCCAGACGGTAAAGTCGCTGGAGAAAAGCGGCATCCTCACCCTGGAGAAGCAGGAGGTGCTGCGCTCGGCCTCGCTGTTAGACGTCCCCCCCGCGCCGCCGCCTGTGCTGAACGAGGAGCAGCAGAGGGCCTTTGAGGGGCTGGACGCCCTGGCCCGGCAGGAAAAGCCGGCCGCCGCCCTCCTCTACGGGGTGACGGGCAGCGGCAAGACCCAGGTTTACATCCGCCTCATCCAGGAGTCTCTGGCCCGGGGCCGGACCGCGCTGGTGCTGGTGCCTGAGATTGTCCTCACCCCCCAGCTGCTGCGGATCTTCGCCGCCCACTTTGGAAAGCAGGTGGCGGTGCTCCACAGCTCCCTCCGGGCGGGGGAGCGGTACGACGAGTGGAAGCGGGTCCGCCGGGGAGAGGCCCAGGTGGTCATTGGCACCCGGTCGGCGGTTTTCGCCCCCCTGAGAGATCTGGGCCTCATCATCCTGGATGAGGAGCAGGAGACCAGCTATAAATCAGAGAACGTCCCCCGCTACCACGCCAGAGAGGTGGCAAAATACCGCTGTGTTCAGAGCAGCGCCCTGCTGGTGCTGGGGTCGGCCACCCCGTCGGTGGAGACCATGTATCAGGCAAGGAAGGGGCAGATCGGGCTGTTTCAGCTCAAGACCCGCTACAACCAAAAGGCCCTGCCCCAGGTGCTCATCGCCGACCTGAAAGAGGAGCTGCGCCAGGGGAACGCCGGCTCCATCAGCTCGGTGCTGCGGCGGGAGCTGGAGGAGAATTTTAGGCGGGAGGAGCAGGCCATCCTGTTCCTCAACCGCCGGGGGGCCAGCCGGCTGGTGTTCTGCGGGGAGTGCGGGGAGGCGCCGGAATGCCCCCGGTGCTCCGTGAAGCTGACCTACCACTCGGCCAATAACCGGCTGATGTGCCACCACTGCGGCTACTCCCGGCCGCTGCCGCCGGCCTGCCCCTCCTGCGGGGGGCTGCTCAATTTTGTGGGCACCGGCACGCAGCGGGTCCAGGAGGAGCTCCGGGAGCTGTTTCCCTGGGTGGAGGTGCTGCGGATGGACACCGATACCGTCTCCGCCGCCCACCCCCACGAGAAGCTGCTGGAGCGCTTCCGGAAGGAACGCATTCCCGTCCTGGTGGGTACCCAGATGGTGGCCAAGGGGCTGGACTTTGAGAATGTCACCCTGGTGGGAGTGGTGGCCCCTGATTTGTCCCTCTATGTGGACGATTTCCGGGCGGGGGAGCGGACCTTTTCCCTCCTCACCCAGGTGGTGGGCCGGGCTGGCCGGGGGGACAAGCAGGGCCGGGCGGTCATCCAGACCTTTACCCCCCATAACGACGTGATCCGCTGCGCCGCCCGGCAGGACTATGACGGCTTCTATGAGCAGGAGATTGCGCTGCGCCGGCTGCGCCGGGACCCGCCCTTTGCCCAGCACGTGGTGATTACCGCCGCTGGTCTGGACGAGGGGGCGGTGCTGCGGTGCTGTGTCCGGCTGCGCCGGGCGCTGGAGCAGGGCCTGTCCCGGCTGCCCGGCCAGTGGCAGCTGCTGGGGCCGGCCCCGGCGGCGGTGGCGAAGGTGAACAACCGCTACCGCTACCGCCTCACCCTGACCGGAGAGCCGGACCGGGCGTTCCGCGCTCTGCTGGCCCGGCTGCTTCAGGCGGCCCATAAGGAGAAGGAAAACAAAGGCGTCTGCGTCTATGCGGATGTGGACCCATATCATAATTGAAAAAACCCAAAGGAGAAGGACGTATATGGCGATTCGTAAGATTCTGACCCAGGGGGACCCGGTGCTGAACAAGATCTGTCACCCGGTAACCAAGTTCGACGACAAGCTGGCCGACCTGCTGGATGACCTGCGGGAGACACTGGATAACGCCAAGGGCGTGGGTCTGGCCGCCCCCCAGGTGGGCATTCTGCGCCGGGCGGTTATCGTGGTGCCCGACCCGGAGACGGAGGAAATGATCGAGCTGGTCAATCCAGAGATTGTGGCCCAGGAGGGAGAGGAGGACGGCTGGGAGGGCTGTCTGTCTCTGCCCGGCATGTGGGGCAGGGTGAAGCGGCCCAAGTGGGTCAAGGTCCGTGCCCAGGACCGCCAGGGTAATTGGTTTGAGACAGAGGGGGCCGAGCTGGCCGCCCGCTGCTTCTGCCACGAGCTGGACCACCTGGACGGCCACATGTATGACGAGCACACTGACCGTCTGTATACCTCTGAGGAGGTAGATGCCATGATGACCGAGGAAGAGAGCGAGAGCCATAAGGGAAGGAGAAGAAGACGATGAGGCTTGTCTTCATGGGCACCCCCGAATTTGCCATCCCCTCTCTAAAGGCGCTGATTGCCAGTCACCAGGTGGTGGGGGTGTTCTGCCAGCCGGACAAGCCTGTGGGCCGGCATCAGAATAAGCTCCAGCCCACCCCGGTGAAGGAGCGGGCTCTGGCCCACGGCATCCCCGTCTATCAGCCCGAGACCCTGCGGGACGGGACCGCCCTGGCCATTTTGCAGGAGCTGGCCCCGGAGCTGATTGTGGTGGCGGCCTATGGCCGCTTCCTCCCCGACGAGATCCTGGCCCTGCCCCCCAAGGGGTGCATCAATATCCACTCCTCCCTGCTGCCCAAGTACCGGGGCTCCGCCCCTATCAACTGGGCCATCCTCAACGGGGAGGAGGTAACCGGTGTCACCATTCAGCGGATGGTCCACGATATGGACGCAGGGGACATCATCCTCCAGCGGGCGGTCAAAATCGGGAAGACAGAGGACGCCGCCGCCCTCTATGACCGCCTGGCCGTGATGGGCGGGGAGCTGGCGGTGGAGGCTGTGGCTCAAATTCAGGCCGGGACGGCCACCTACACCCCCCAGGACCACACCCAGGCCACCCTGGCCCCCATGCTGTCCAAGGAGCTGTCCCCGGTGGACTGGACAAAGAGCGCCCAGGAGATTTTTAACCAGATCCGGGGCCTGTACCCCTGGCCGGGGGCATCTACAACGGCCCTCACCGGCGAGCCCATCAAGCTCTGGGGAGCCCAGGTGGTGGAGAAGCACACCGACGCCACCCCCGGAACCATTGTCGCCGCCGGGAAACAGGGCATCGACGTGGCCTGCGGGGAGTTTAACCACGTTCTGCGCATCCTGGAGCTCCAAGCCCCGGGAAAAAAGAGGATGACGGTCGCCGCCTA
>JAAWEX010000040.1 GCA_022794495.1 Lawsonibacter sp.
CAAGTCTGGCTCCAGACCTTTTTTGAGGACAATCCGGAGATTCAGGCCTCTGTTATGTCCCTCTACAGCTCTGCGGCGACCTCCCTGGAGCAGTGGCTGAACTCCGATATTCTGCCCAACCTGGAGTCGGTGTCCACCACATTCCAGTGGCTGCGCACCACCATTTGGCCCAACCTCACTGGCATGATGGCTGGGGTGTCCGGCGTGGTGGTGGGCTTCCTGGTGCTGGTGAAGGACCTGCTGATCGCGGTGATCGTCTCGGTCTACCTGCTGGCCCGGAAGGACATTTTTGCCGCCCAGAGCAAGAAGATCGTGTACAGCATCTTCCGCACCGACGTCGCGGATCTGCTGGTGGGGGAGATCCGCAGCGCCTACAGGATCATGAGCGGCTTTATCAACGGCAAGCTGCTGGATTCCCTGATCATTGGCATCATTTGTCTGATCTGCTGCAATCTGTTCCAGTTTCCCTACCCGGCCCTCATTGCGGTCATCATCGGTGTGACCAATATCATTCCCTTTTTCGGCCCCTTCATCGGGGCGATCCCCTGCGGACTGCTGATCTTTCTGTCCAGCCCCATTCAGGCGGTGTATTTCGCCATCTTCATTCTGGTCCTTCAGCAGTTTGACGGCAACATTCTGGGCCCCAAGATTTTAGGCGACTCCACCGGTCTGGCCTCCTTCTGGGTGCTGTTTTCCATCCTGTTGTTTGGCGGACTGTTCGGCTTTGCCGGGATGGTGCTGGGGGTGCCGGTGTTCGCCATGATCTACAGCGTGATTAGCCGCCTGACGGCTTACGGCCTGCGCTCCCGGGGACTGCCCCAGGAGACGGAGGACTATTTGGGCAAAACCGGTCCGTTTTCCCATTAAACGAAAAACGCCGCTCCCAATGGGAGCGGCGTTTTTCAGGTCGTTTTCAGCTTTGCCTTGGCGGAGATGTCCTCCATGCGGACCTTCCATACGGCGGTGACTGCCAGGCTCTTTTCCGCGGCGGACAGGAAGCCGTCCATATGCTCCGGCGTGAGCTTTTGGCACAGGGCCCGGAGCGCCTCAGTCCGTTCGGCGGGATTGTCCACCTCGCTGGCCGTTCCGGTGACGATCACGGACTGGAAATAGGTGGTGTACATGGCGGGAGGCACAAAGGCGGGCTGGTCGTCCCCCACAAAGGTGACGCACACCTGGGGAAAACGGCGCAGGAGATCGATTTTTCGGCCCTCCCGGGCGCAGTGGAAGTAGAGATCGTCCCCCACCCGCACAAGGGACAGGGGCAGGCAGTAGGGGACGGACTCCCCGGTAGAGACAGCGAGCACCCCGTGGGTGCAGCGGTCGATGAGGGACAGAGCGAAGTCTCGGTCCTGGGCACGGTCATTGCGTCTCATGATGGTCCTCCTTTGGCTGGTCCAGCAGCTTGATGATGTTCAAATAGAGGGCGGAGGGGTCCGCCTGAAAGACCTGTCCCCATCGCTCCGCCTGCTCCCGGCTGGAGGAGAGCAGCGCCAGGTGGAACAGGGGAGAGGAGCCGTCCTCCAGTGTCAGGCAGAGGGTGGCGGTGCCGTCCTCCTTGTCCAGGATCTGCGCCCGGACCTGGGCCTCCCGCCGCAGGGCGTCGTTGACCTGGATCAGGTTCTGGTCACAGTGCCAGCGCACCGAGGGGGGCAGGCTGCTCTCGCAGATCCGGCTGTTGCGCCGGCCCTTGTCGGTGATGGCGTAGCGGTCCTTCTCAAAGGTGAGCTGGCCGGTGGCCACCATGTGGTTCACCGCCTGGTTGAGGGAGAAGTAATCCACCCCTGCGTCGCACAGGGCCAGCTCAAACAGCTGAAGAAAGGTGATGGGGCCTGCGGCTCGGTCCATAATGTAGAGGATTAGCAATTTCAGATCCAGATCATCCTGAATAAATCCGATGGGTGGCATGGCGGGACTCCTTTCTCACAGTAGGTAACACCCAATATTATAGACGCAAAGGGGAAAAAGGGCAAGAGAAAAACCGTCCGCTCCGCACCAAAAGCCGCCGGGCACATAAGATGAGTTGTAAGCAAAACCCCTAATGGGCGTTTACCCGCCCATGACCATCCAAATCTAGGAGGGAATTCTATGCCAGAAAAGGTCGTGCCCGGCCCCGTCAGCGACGATCGCAGTATCCGGGAGGCCGTGTGCATACACACGAAAAAAATCTTTGATTCCTGTCGTGATAAAGACTGCGTCGAAGATTTGCGCGTTTATCCGACCCGCTGTTCCCAGGAGGTGATCGACCGGGCCCAGTCCATCAAGGCGGGGGCTGCCGAGCTGCTCTATGCGTACATTGATGTGGAACCAGTCACCTTCAACCGGGGCTTCTTCACTGTGGATGTGCGGTATTTCTACCGTATCACCGCTGATGCCTTTATAGGGGCCGCCCGGCCGGTACAGGTCTGCGGGCTGGCAGTGTTCAGCAAGCGGACGGTGCTGTTTGGAAGCGAGAGCGGGTCCAAGAGCTTTACTTCCGATGACAATGAGAGCCAGGTCCAGTGCGTGCCTCAGTCCAGTCTGCCTACTGCGGTGGTGGAGGCCGTTGATCCTCTGATTCTGAGCTTGAAGCTGCTGGATGTGTGCGAGTGCCGCCTGTGCGACTGCGGCTGTATCGACATCCCCCCAGCGGTGGCCGCCTGCTTCGGGGATGAGCTGGTCACTGGAGGCGACCAGCATCGGGTCTTCGTCTCCCTGGGGCAGTTCTCCATTATCCGTATGGAACGGGATACCCAGCTGCTCATCCCCGCTTACGACTACTGCATCCCCACGAAGGACTGCAGCTGCGGTGAGGACAGATGCCAGGAGGACCCCTGCGATATGTTCCGAAATGTCCAGTTCCCTGTGGACGAGTTCTTCCCGCCCAACACGATTACAACCACCAGCAGTGCCAGCGGCTGCTGCTGCCGGTAAGAGAAAGGGTCCGCCCGATGGGCGGACCCTTTTTGCTTACATCAGCGGGGCGAAAACCCGAAGGATGCTGCGATAGAGCTGAAGAAGGATATTCAGGTGCTTGAAGTGCCGCAGGGAGCTGGGCTCAGACAGCTCCAACGTCTTTTCAAAGTCTTTGCGGATATTTCGGATGCAGGGTGCCTCGCACAGCCAGACGCCGTCCTCGAAGTGGAGGAACAGGCTGCGATAGTCCAGGTTTACAGTGCCAATGGTGGCGAAGCGGTCGTCCACTACAAAGTTTTTGGCGTGAATAAACCCGGGGGTGTATTCATAAATTTTCACCCCCGCCTCCAACAGAGGAGGGTAGTGGGCACGTGTGACCTCAAATACATACCGCTTGTCCGGGATATGGGGGGTGATGATGCGCACATCCACGCCCGATTTGGCTGCGTTGCAGAGGGCGGTATTGGTCGCCACATCGATAATCAGGTAGGGGGTGGTGATATAGATATAGTTTTTTGCCTTGGCGATCATGTTCAGATAAACCGCCTGACCAACCGCCTCCCGGTCCAGGGGAGTGTCGGTATAGGGCTGAACATACCCCGTCCATGGCCGCACGGGTGCGGCAGGGGGCCGAAAGCGTTCGAAGTCCTCATCCCAGTTGGCGATATTGTCCCACATGGTGAGAAACATCACCGTCATGGACCAGACGGCGTCTCCCTCAAGCAGGATGGCGCTGTCCTTCCAGTGACCAAACCGCTCCTGTACATTGATATACTCGTCGGCCAGGTTGATTCCGCCGGTAAAGCCGGTTTTTCCGTCAATAATCAGCAGCTTGCGGTGGTCCCGGTTGTTCATGCGCAGAGACATCACCGGCGTCAGCCGGTTAAACACCCGGCACTGGATGCCCTTCTTGATTAGCGTCATGTTATAATCCCGGGGCAGGGTGAACATACAGCCAAAGTCGTCATACAGCACGCGGACCTCTACGCCCTGCGCCGCTTTCCGCTCTAAAATGGACAGGATGCTGTTCCAAAAGACGCCAGGCTGAATGATAAAGTACTCAAGAAAGATGTATCGCTCCGCTTTTTCCAGCTCATCCAGCATCCGGGGAAAGGCCTCGTCTCCCAGGGGGAAATACTCTGTCTCAGTGTTGGTGTAAGCGGGGCAGGCGGCGCGGAGCTCCAGATAGCTGGCCTGTCCGGCGGCGTCGCCGCCCAAGGGGAGCAGGTCGTCGGCTTTAAAGTCCTCCTTCAAGGCCGCAGCGGACTTTTCCAGCATGCCCTGCATCCGCTTTTGGGTGCGCTTGGGGATGTAACCGCCCCCCACAAGCAGGTAAAAGACGCCGCCGAAGATGGGGAAGGGCAAAATGAGCAAGAGCCAGGCGATTTTATAACCTGGCTCCATTCTGCTGCCCACGATGGCAACGGCGGCGGCCACACTCAGGCTGATGCAGCACCAGTAGAAGGCCTGCGTGGCGGAGAAGGCGACTACCATGACGGCCAGTGCGGCGATCTGAGCCAACAGGGCCAGCGTGACAAATACCGAGCGGTGAAAGAGAATATAGAGGAGTTTTTTCACGGCGGGTCACCTCCAAACAATAGTGCGGCGGACGGACCGGCCCCTTATGGCACCTGGTACAGCGCGCAGGAGACCACCCCGTCCTCAATTTCGATCAGTCCATAGCTAGACCGGGCGGGGCCGGGATTCATCATCCAAAGGCCGTCCTCCAGCTGCCGGCACAGGGGAATATGGGTGTGGCCGAAGAGAAGGATATCCGCCCCCACCGCGCGGGCGTCTGCGATGGCGGTGTCGTAGCCGCTCTTGACGCCCCAGCGATGTCCGTGGGAGAGGAGGATGGATTTTCCCGCTAAATTGATTTGTTTTTTGACGGGGACTGCGGCGCCCCAGCCGTCGCAGTTACCTGGAACGAGACAGAAGGGCAGCTTCGGGTAATGCTCAGCTACCTCCTCGGCGTCAGCCATGATATCTCCCAGGTGGATGACCTGCTGGGGGCGGTGGAGGTCGATGGCGGCGTACATTCCGGACAGGGAGCGGTGGGAGTCGGAAAAAACCAATATTTTCAAGCTGTGTCACCTGGTCCTTTCTTCGCATATACTAGGGTAGTCAAGGCATTGGGAGGAATCGACCATGGAATTTGAAAAAAATCGGGAAGCCATCGCACAGCTGGCCAAATCCAGCGACGCCCAGAAGCTGAGGGAGCTGCTGCAGCGCCAGAGCGGTCAAGTAAAACAGGCGGCCCAGCAGGCGGCGGCGGGAGACCCCGCCCAGCTGATGGCGATTATGGATCAGCTGATGCGCAGTAAGGAGGGGGCTGAGCTGGTGGACCGCATCGGCGCCCAGGCCAAGAAGGCGGGACTGCAATAAGGGCGGCCGCCCGCCTGAACTGCGCTCCCGGAAAGGGAGCCTGTGGCAGAGAGAGGGGGGAATCCTGTGGCGGGGTTCGAGGATCAACTGAATTCTATTTTGGGCAACCAAGCGGCGATGAATCAGATCATGGCCTTGGCCAAGTCTCTGTCCGGCGAGCAGCCTGCTCCGCCGCCCCAGGAGGACCCTCCTGCCCTGGAACAGGCCCGGGAGGCTGCATATACCCCCGCGGCGGAGGAGCCCGCCGCTCCGGACCTGTCCGCCCTGCTGGGGCAGATTGATCCTGAAATGCTTCAGGCAGGGATGGACGTGTTCCGCCAGGTCCAAAGCGCCGAGGACCGGAATGCCGCCCTGCTGAATGCGCTGCGCCCTTTCCTGAAGGAGGACCGCCAGGCCCGGCTGGACCGGGCCCTCCGAATCGCCCGGACGGCCAAGCTGGTCCGGGTGGCCCTGGGTGCTTTGGGCAGGAAGGAGGGGGGGGAGCGTGTATAACCGTTACATCCCGGAGGACATGTCCTACACCCAGGCGTCTCCCCAGCTGAAGCGCGGGCCGGAGCCACCGCAGGGCTGGCACAGACAGCCGTCCATTCGTCTGCCGGAGCTTTTGGCCGGGAAAGAGGGCCTGTCCGGGCTGCTGAAGGGCCTGCGCCTGGATAAATTGGACAGCGGCGACATTCTGCTGCTGCTGATTACGCTGTATCTCCTGGTGGAGGGGGAGGACATGGACCTGGTGCTTGCCCTGGGGCTTGTCCTTCTGATGGGGCTGGGGGAGGGCGAGGAAACGCCCTGAGATCCCCGCTTTATTCCCCGACAGTGTGCAGGACTTCTCCGTTGGGCAGGACAAAGCTGGCCTCGGCGGGGCAGGGGGACTGGACAGGGGAATAGGAGGTCATGCGGTAGACGAGCTGGCCGTTTTCTTCGCTCTCTGCGGAGACCAGAAGGCCGCTGTCTACGCTGACCCAGAACCGCTGGAGCTGCTTGGGACGGCTGACCTCCACAAAAATGCAGGGCAGCTCCCCGCGGGTCTCGTAACCGGCGGAGGTGATCTCGTGAGGGGCCAGGTCCAGCACTGTCTCATAGGTGGGGATGTGCTGAGCCAGGTCGGAGGAGCGATCGTCCGCCGGGGTTTGCTCATATTGGGCGGAGCCGTCATACCAGTAATACAGCGCCTCCCCGCCGGTCAGGTCGTGTCGGACCGCGCCGGAGGGCATCACCTGACGGCTGTGGGACCAGCCTCCGTCAATCCAGGCCTGGACCTGGGAGGTGGAGGAGCCGCCGGTCCAGAAGGTTTCCACCGTCAGCTCCCGATAGTAGCTGGAAGGCCTGGACAGGGTGGCCACCACACCGGTCACCGTCTGGGTGGTGACCTCAACCCGCTGATAGGTCTGCGCCGGGTCCTCAGAGCCTGGGGGGTCCTCCGATCCTGCGCCGGGGGTGGGGAGAATCACCTGGGGGGTATTGGTGGCGAAGAGGCTGCGGCCAAAGCTGGCGAATATGGCAATCCCCATCAGCAGAATAATGGCAGTGACAATAAACAGGCGGTTTTTTGAGGTCATGGATTATCCTCCAAACGCCTCGGGAGGCGCCTTGCGCAGACCGAAGTGCCAGGCGATGGCGTCGGCAATACGGCAACAGGCCCGGCCGTCCCCGTAGGGGTTGACGGCGTGGGCCATTTTGTCGTACGCCCCCTGGTCGGACAGCAGCTGGGCCGCCATCTGAAAAATGGCTTCCTCCTCCACGCCGGCCAGGCGCACCGTCCCCGCCGCCACGGCCTCGGGCCGCTCGGTCTCCCTGCGCAGGACAAGCACCGGCTTGCCCAGGGCGGGGGCCTCCTCCTGGAGGCCGCCGGAGTCAGTCATCACCAGATAACACCGTGCCATCAGGTTGTGCATCTCCCGAACGTCCAAGGGGGCGATGAGGTGGATGCGGGGGTGTTGGTCCAGATATTTGCGGGCGGCCTCCTGGACCACAGGGGACAGGTGGACGGGGTAGACCAGCTCGGCCTCCGGGAAGGCGTCGGCTACCCGGCGCAGGGCGGTCATGATGTTGGTCATGGGCTGGCCGTAGTTCTCCCGCCGGTGGCAGGTGACCAGGATGACCTTTCGGTTGACATAATCCAGATTGTTGAGGATCTGCTCCAAAAAGGAGAAATCCTTTACAACTGTTGTCTGGAGAGCGTCAATAACGGTATTTCCGGTGACAAAGACGTCCTTTTGGATATTCTCCCGGGCCAGGTTCTCCTGGTTGGAGAGGGTGGGGCAGAAGTGGAGGTCGGCGATGGCACCAACCATCTTTCGGTTCATCTCCTCGGGGAAGGGGGACCACTTGTCATAGGTGCGCAGACCGGCCTCTACATGCCCTACAGGGATTTTGTGGTAGAAGGCGGCCAGCGCCCCGGCGAAGGTGGTGGAGGTGTCTCCGTGGACCAGCACCAGGTCGGGGGCGGCCTGCTCCAGCACCCCGTCCATGCCGTTCAGACACTTGGAGGTGATGGCGGACAGGGTCTGCCGGGGCTGCATGATGTTCAGGTCGTAGTCGGGCTTTAGCTGAAAGATGTCCAGCACGGAGTCCAGCATTTCCCGGTGCTGTGCGGTGACGCAGCACACCGCCTCAAACTCGGGGCGCTTTGCCAGCTCCAGGGCCAGAGGGGCCATTTTAATGGCCTCGGGCCGGGTGCCGAAGACGGTCATGACCTTGATTGTTCTCATTTGTCTGAGCGCTCCTTTTCCCCAAAAAACTTTTCACTGTCTGCCGGTTGGGACTGCCGGGGTCTGGGGACCCGGCTGTCGGAGGAGGGGACATCCGGCGGCTCCGGGGCGCCGCCGCCAGTGCGGTCCAGATAAATTTTAGCAGCCACCGCCCCGGCGGCGCACAGGGCTAACAGGAACAGAATGGCCCGCACCACGCCGATGGTGGTGAGCACCACGGCGGACAGGCCCAGAATAGCGCTGATGATATAGAGCACCGCTACCGCCTGCTTTTGGGTGAAGCCCATGTCAATGAGCCGGTGGTGGATGTGGCCCCGGTCGGGAGCCATGGGGGACTGGCCGTGGGACACCCGGCGCAGAATGGCAAAGCAGGTGTCGAAGATGGGCAGGCCCAGCATAAGAAAGGGGACGGCGAAAGAGATGATGGCATAGAACTTGAACAGCCCCTGAATGGACACCACCGCCAGCACAAAGCCCAGGAAGGTGGAGCCGGTGTCCCCCATAAAAATTTTGGCAGGGTTTAAGTTGTAGGGCAGAAAGCCGATACAGGCCCCAGACAGCGCCCCCATGAGCAGGGCCACGTCGGGCTCCGCCACGATGAGGGCGATTACCAGCATGGTCATGGAGCTGATGGTGGATACCCCGCAGGCCAGGCCGTCCAGGCCGTCGATGAGGTTGACGGCGTTGGTAATACCCACAATCCAAAATACTGTGATGGGAACGGCCAGCAGGCCTAACTCCCAGAAGAGGTCTTGGCTGAATATGTTGGGATTGGACAAAAATTCAATGCGGTTCCCGTGGAGTACGGCGATGAGGGCGGCTCCGATCTGCACGAAAAACTTGGGCAGAGCGGGCAGGGCAAAGATGTCGTCCAGGATGCCTAGGATCACGATGACGACGCTGCCCAGCAGCATTCCCCGCAGCTCCTGGGTGAGGGGAAGAAAGATAAGCACACTGAGGATAAAGCCAAAGAAGATGGCCAGACCCCCCATGCGGGGGATGGGATGGGTGTGCATCCGGCGGGCATCCTTGGGGACGTCCACCGCCCCCACCCGGAAGGCCAGCGAGCGGACCACAGGGGTGGAGATCAGGGCCACCAGGGCGGCGGTGAGCAGGGCGGCAAGGGCCAGCCCTACGGCGGGAAGTTGGATTGGCATAGTAAAGATTCCTCTTTTATCTGTGGGTTTTGTGGTGCAGGGGCGGCACGGAGACCGCCCCCTGCGGGCTACCGGGCCACAAAGCCTACCTTTTTGTACACCTTGCGCAGCGTTTTATTGGCTACATACTCGGCCTTCTCGGCCCCGGCCTTGTAAACATGCTCCAGATAGGCCTTGTCGGCCAGCAGGCGCTCCGTCTCCTCCCGGATGGGGCGCAGAGTCTCCACCACCGCCTCACCCACGGCGGGCTTGAAGGCGCCGTAGCCCTTGCCCTCGAACTCGGTCTCGATCTCCTCGAAGGACTTGCCGGTGACTGAGGCGTAAATCTGGATCAGGTTGGACACGCCGGGCTTCTCCTGGGGGGCGAAGCGGACACAGCGCTCGGTGTCGCTGTCGGTGACGGCCCGCTTGAATTTGCGCATAACCTCCTCTGGCTTGTCCATCAGGATGACGCAGCCATCCAGATTGGACTTGCTCATCTTGGAGGCGGGGTCGTTGAGGCTCATGATCCGGGCCCCCACCTTGGGGATGTGGGGGGCGGGGATTTTGAACACGTCGCCATAGAGGCCGTTGAACCGCTCGGCGATGTCCCGGCAGATCTCCACATGCTGCTTCTGGTCCTCGCCTACGGGGACGAAGTCGGGCTGATAGAGGAGGATATCCGCCGCCATGAGGGCGGGGTAGGTGAACAGGCCGGCGTTGATATTGTCCTTGTGCTTGGCGGTCTTGTCCTTGAACTGGGTCATGCGGCTGAGCTCGCCAAACATGGTGTAGCAGTCCAGAACCCAGCCCAGCTGGGCGTGGGCGGGGACATGGGACTGGATGAACAGGGTACACTTTTCCGGGTCCAGGCCGCAGGCGATATAGTTGGCCAGCAGGGTGAGTACCCGGCGGCGCAGCTGGGCCGGCTCCTGGCGCACCGTGATGGTGTGCAGGTCGGCCAGGAAAAAGTAGCAGTCAAACTCCTCAATCATCTCCGGCCAGTGGCGCAGGGGCCCCAGATAATTGCCTAAATGCAGCTCTCCGCTGGGCTGGATGCCGGAGAGCATTACTTTCTTTTCGTCCATGTGTGTTGCTCCTTTGTTTCCAGGCGCTGACAGCCAGCGCCCACATAATATCAGCCTATTGTACCACTATCGGGGGAGAAAGGCAACAGGTTTGGACACGGAGAGGAGATAAAAAAGGAAATGTTTCCAATTTAGACACAATGTGATAAAATAGAACAGAAAGGGGTGCGGCTATGTTCTGGTATGTCTATATTCTCCGCTGCGGCGACGGCACCTTATACACTGGCATCACCGATGACATTCCCCGCCGTCTGGCCGCCCACCGCAGCGGGAAAGGGGCCAAATATACCCGGGGCCGGGGCCCCCTGGAGCTGGTTTATCAGGAACAGGTTCCTGACAAGTCCGCCGCCCTGCGCCGGGAAATTCAAATCAAACGGCTGAGACGGGCGGAGAAGGAGCGGCTGATCAAATCGCAGAATGTAACGTGATGCAGGGCAAGGGCTCTGCCCTTGCCTTCCAACAGAGGAGGAAATCTGATTGAGGCAAGGGCAGAGCCCTTGCCCTACATGCCGAAGTCAGGCGCAAAAACAGGACCGTCCGGTTTCCCGGACGGTCCTGCTCATGTTAATTGGGGTAGGTGACTGCCGGGAGGTAGAGGGCCGGTGCAGCTTCCAGGCGCTCCACCTCAAATGCGGGCTGGCAGATGCCGCCTGCTGCGGGGTAGTAGCTGATTTTTACCTTGTCTCCCACGTTCAGCAGAATGGCCCAGGGCACTTCATCGGCGCTGAATCCATAGTAGTCGTCCGCCGCCGTGTTTCCTTCCAGACGGACATAGTAGTGGGTAGTACCGTTAATCACAGCGCTGCGGATTTCCGCAATCGTCCCGGTGACCTGGTCCTGGAGCATATCCTCCGGCTGGGTGATACCCTTGTCGGAGAGCATCTGAATATACTTCTGCTCACAGACGGAGACGGTCTCGCCGGTGGCCACAATCTGGTACTGGGCCACGTTGACCATGGCGTAGGTTTTCACCAGATTGGTGGCGTCCTTCAGGGGGATAAAGTAGGTGGGCTCGTCGGCGATATTCAGCAGGAGCGGGAAGGTGGCAGTGTAGCCCAGGTCCTGGACCACGCCTTGGGCGGAGGCCATGGCGGCGTATTCAGTGGCGCCGGGGGCGGTGTAGAAGTGGGTCTCCTTGGTACGCATGTTGCACAGCAGAAAGCCCAGGTTGGACTGGTCGGCGTTGGCGGAGGTGACCCCGGTATAGGCGTACACGTCGTCGTTCATGGCGATATAGTTGTAGCCGCTGGTGGTCTGGGTCACGTCCCGCTGGCCCAGGACGGAGTTGATAAAGCCATGGACCAAAGTGCCGTAGTAGTCGTACTGCTGCATGATGAGGCTGGGGACATAGAGGGTATCCACCCAGTTGGGGACCTCCTCATAGTATTCACATTCGCCGGTGACGGCGTCCACCAGAACGGCTCCCTGGATATCCACGCCGCCGAAGAGACCGATGCGCTTCACCACCCGGGGGGCGATCCAGAAGGGGTGGCCCTCCTCGTTGATCTCAAACTCCGGGGTGGAGAACATCATGGTGGGGTACTGGAAGCGCAGGTGGCGCATGATATTCCGGTTCAGCGGCTCGGAGAAGGAGTATTTGATCCCCTCGGTGAGCCGGGTGACGGTGGCCTCCTGGGTCACCATGTCCACCACCACATAGGCGGGCAGGCCGTTGCCCCGGTTGGTGAACCACTTGATCAGGTCGGCGTAGGCGATGGGGGCCACCCGGACGGGACGGCCCTGGTAGTTGATCTGAGTGGAGTCGTTGGAGTACTCAAACTGGCTGACCATGTCGCTGAGGGTGCCCATTTGGCGGTCGCCCAGGAAGTTGGCGGAGTCCCGGTCCAGAGTGGGGATCTCGCTGAAGGATATCTCCGCGATGTCATTGGCAAAGTCGCCGGTCTGAACGGTGAGCAGCTCCCGGTAGGCGGAGGCCCGGAAGATAGGCATGGAGATGATCTGCCCCACAATGGCCACCACGATGGTGGCGGCAAAGAGAATCAGCACGGGCAGGCAGCTCTTCTTGATGAACCGGAACCACTCCTTGATCTTCTCCCTGGGGGTGCGCACGACGGAGTATTCACCCTGGTCCAGTGGTTTGGCGGACAGCACAAAGACGCTGATGGTATACACAAGGCACAGCAGAAGCAGGAAGCTGTAGAAGTCGCCCGACTGGGGATTGATGGCGGGCAGGGAGACGTAGAAGTAGACAAAGCCCACCACAGCCGTAATCAGCAGGCTGACCAGCAGACTTCCCGCCCGTCCCATAGACTTCCGGGTCTTTTTTTCTTTCAAAATGAAATTCTCCTCTCTGACGTTTGTAGGGGCGGCGTGCAGCCGCCCGATGGTAGCGGAGATGTGCCGTGGGCGGCCAAGGCCGCCTCTGCAGCGTTTCCTATAGCATATACTCTTTTACAGTAAAAAGCAATGAACAAAGGATTAAATTTAGCTGATTGGCTGAAATACCGGCGCTGGGCACAGGGGAATTAATACAGAACAGCAAGCTGTTTGTACTCAAAATCCGGCTGGGCGGCAAGGAACAGATCCTTTTTGGTTTCTTGGGTCAAAAATGTATGCATGAAGTTGCAGATGTGCAGCTGATAGTACCATGTTCCATTGTCGTAGTCCGTTCTGCGCTCATTCCAGATTACCCTTCCGTATTGGCCGGGCTGGAGGACAAAGGCGGTCTCATTCAGGCAGTCTTTGCAGTACAGCGGAGCGCTTGGATTTTGAAAGTCCTGATTGCGCCCCCGGCGATAGGGCATCCCGCTGCGGTGCTCGTCGTAGAAAAAGGAGATGGAACAGCCCTCTGGCACAGGCCGGACGGACAGATTGGTCAGGTTTAAATCCTCGATACAGGGGTAGAGCCGGAGGCGGTTTCTTTTGATAAAGGACAGTCGCTGCTGTATCTCCCGCTGAGTTTGCGCCTGGGTGAACCCAATCCGAGGCAAAAACTGCTCCAGGGATTGGCGTATATCTTGGGAGGCCTCTAAAAAAGTCTCTCCGCTTTGATAGAAGCTGAGGTGGTGTACAGCCGCGCCCGCGCCCGCTGGCAGCTCATCCAGAGGGTAGGCCTGCGGAAATTGCCGGCGCGCTTGGGCATATTGACCGCCCCGCTCGTTTCTATTCCAGGTGAGGTCGATTTCCTGAATCAAAAGCAAGCAAATCACCTTCTGAAGAGGATTACTATGGGCAATCATAACATATTGGAGGGAATTTCGCAACCTGCTCTTGCCAAACGGAGAAAGATTCACTATAATAAGGAAAACCTGTGTACTGGAGGAGAGAACATGTCGCTTGATCTGAAGTATTTTGAGGAGATGGAGGCCAAAATTCCCAAGGGCAGGGTGCGCACCCGGTTTGCGCCGTCCCCCACGGGCTACATGCACGTGGGCAACCTGCGCACGGCGCT
>JAAWEX010000041.1 GCA_022794495.1 Lawsonibacter sp.
AACGGAAACCGCCGCCGCCACGGCCTGAGCGCCCCACACGCCCTCTTGGAAATGGCTGATTTCCGACTCAATGCGCGCGAATTCCTTAGCTTTCTCCGGGTCCCCTGCGCAGACGATGCCAACGGGGCCAATCCGCATGGCGGAGCCGTCGCTCATACGGAAGGAATTGAACATGCCGGAGCGGGGAGGGAGCAGACCCTTGCGCAGATTGTTTGCCGCCTCGATCTCGCTGGCCCCGCCACGCTTATACTCATCCTGGGTCACCACGTCCTCCATCCAGGAGCGGACGCACTCCTCGGTGGTCAGCCTGCCCCGGCAGCGGATGAGGGTCTTGGCGGTGAGCAGGGCGAACTCGGTGTCGTCGGTGCTCCAGGAGGCCCCCTTGTTGAAATCGGTGGTCACCTGGTAGTTGGAGCGGTTCTCCGCCATGCGGGAGGCGTCGCCGAAGGAGTCGCCGATGGCCAGTCCTGACAGGGCGCCGTAGGCCTTGTCAAAGACACGGGCCCTGTCCTGAATAAATGCTTCTTTGCTCAGCATAGTTTCTACCTCGTTTCTGTCATATTTTAAACAGGCTGCCAGACTTCGGGACCTCCCGGCGGGGAGGTCCCAGAAGATTTTCGATCATCCAAAGGCCTCCTGAAGGATGGGAGCGAAGGCGTCGCCGCCTGCCTGATTCCACTTCTGGACAAACTCGTCAAAGTCGCTGATTGGCCGCACGCCCCGGATGATGTCGGCGGAGTACTCGTTATAGAGGTTAAGCATAGCATCCCACTGGGGGGTCATCTCGCTGGGGATGATGATGTTCTTGTCCATAACCATGTAGTCGTTGACCAGCTCCAGGGACTTGGCAGCGGGGGCGGACAGGACGGGCTCAGCCAGAGACGGATTCTGAGGCTCGAACTTGTTGGTGGTATCCCAGAACCGGGCCCACCAGCTGTTGAACTGGTCGGTGAAGACAATCTTGTCCCCCTCCACGTTGTAGTGCTTGCCCTCGATGCCCACCTTGTCCAGGATACGGCCCTCAGGGCTGGCCATGAACTCCAGCACCGCGAAGGCGGCCTCTTTGTTCTTGGAGTCCACATTGATGGCGAAGCCCCGGCCCTCCTTGGTGACATCCACGGAGGTGTAGGACTGGCTGATCCCCTTGGCAGGGGGCAGAACGGTGAGGGCAGCAGCCTCGCCATTGACGGAGGTCATCTTGGCGTTGTAGATCTGAATTACCGCACCGGCAGTACCGGACAGAACGGCGGCGCGGCCCTCATAGAACTTCTGCTCCATCACGTCCCAGGTATTGGTGAGGAAGTCGGAGTCCAGCAAACCGTCCTTATACAGCTTGGCATAGAACTCCAGCTTGGCCTTCTCGGCCTGGCTGGCTTTGGAGAAGATCCACTTGCCATCCTCCTGCACCGCTGTGCCGGTGACGCCGAAGGCGTGGTTGAAGATACTGTCCAGCCGGGCGGTGCTGCCGTCGGCGGTGATGGCGCAGTCCACACCGGCCTTGTCCTTCAGCTCCTTGAAGAAGCTGTAGTAATTATCGGGGGTGGGGTCGCTGGTCAGCGCCTGGAAGGAATCCATCTGCTCCGCCCAGTCCGTGCGGATCACCGGGGTATAGGTACGGGGAGGGGCCAGCCACAGCAGATAGGGATAGCTCTTGAGCTTGGCCACATTGGACTCATCCATCAGGTCTTTCACATAGGTGGAACCGTCAATATAGGGGGTCAGATCCTCCAGCAGGCCCTGGTCTGACACGGCCTGGTCGCCGCCCTGGAAATAAATCAGGTCAGCGGTAATCTCACCGTTCATCACAGCCAGAGGCAGGGCAGTGGGATAGCTGCTGGCGGGGGGCTCGTCAAAAATCACATTGACGTACTGCCCGTTGGCGGCCATTTTCTCGTTAATGGCCTTGCACAGCAGCTGCACGTCCTCTTCATCGGGGAAGACGTCCTTCACCAGGACATGAATCTCCACAGGGGAGCCCTCAGCGCCGATGGCGCCGTCGGTAGAGATGGGGGGGACGGAACTGCCGCCGCAGGTCCCGCCGGGATTGGTGGAGCCGCCGTTATCGCCGCCGCCGCAGCCGGTGAGGCAGGCAGTGAGCATGATCGCGGCCAGGACAAGAGAACATAGCTTTTTCATAAGTACCTCCAAACGAAATAGATTTGATTTATCCTTTCACGCCGCCAGCCATCGCATCCTTGGTATAGAACTTGAGCACCAGCGGATAAATCAACAGAATGGGGATGATCGCTACGATAATGGTGGCGTACTGCAGGGCGGTAAAGTCCAGCTGGGCCAGTGCGTTGTAGTCCATCAGGTTCTGGGTGCCCACTAAGGTGGTGATGTCGCCGTCTACGATGAACTTGCGCAGGATAACCTGAAGGGGAACCTTAGAGATAGAGGAGATGTAGATGCCCGCCCGGTAGTACTCGTTCCAGCGGACCACGCCGTAGAACATGGTCAGGGTGGCAATGCCGGCCTGAGACAGAGGGGCGATGACAGAGAACAGGGTGCGCATATGGCCCGCGCCGTCAATCTTCGCCGCGTCGCTCAGGTCTGCCGGGACCGCCTGGAAATAGCGCATCATGATGATCAGGTAGTACACGTTCACCGCCTGGCCCAGAATAACGGACCACTGGGAGCCCATCAGGTTCAGAGAGCGGATCACCATATACTCGGGCACGATGCCCGGGTCAAACAGCATCATGACAATGAAAAACACCATCAACACCTTTTTGCCCACCAGGCCAGGCCGGGTCAGGGTGTAGGCGGCCAGGATGGTCAGGAACATGTTGATCAGGGTGCCCACCAGCGTGATGAAAAGGGAATTGAAGATGGAGGGCACCAGGTTTTTATTGCTGAGGATGACCTGATAGTTGATGAGGGAGAATCCCCGGGGGAGGATCTCCAGACCGCCCATGCCGACGGACTGAAGCGGGTCGGACAGCGACCGGGCCAGGATATGAAGCAGGGGGACCAGCATGGTCAGGGTGACCAGAAACAGCAGAATCATCAGCAGCCACTGAAAAACCCCGAGCGCCTGTGTTTTCCTTTTCATGCTTACCACACTCCCTCTCCCGTCAGCTTTTTGGACGCCACATGGGTCATGCACACCAGGAACACGCCCACAACCCCCTTGATCAGCGACACCGCAGTACCAATGGAGTACTGAGCCTGCTCAATGCCCACCCGGTTTACATAGGTGTCAAGAATATCAATCACGCTGTTGACGGCGGGATTGGTGAAGTTATACACCTGGTCGAAGCCGGCGGACATGAAGAAGCCCAGGTTCAGGATGAAGACCGTGGTCATGGGGATCAGCAGGGCGGGCAGGATAATGTTCTTGACGATATCCCACCGGTTGGCGCCATCCATGCGGGCCGCCTCATAGAGGCTGGGGCTAATATTGAGGATAGCGGTGAAGAAGATGATGGAGTCCCAGCCCAGGCTGCGCCAGCCCTCGCACAGGAAGAGAATCCAGCGGATTGCCCCCTTGTTGGTGAGCAGGTCTACCGACTGCACACCGAAAAAGTTGAGGATCGTGTTCAGACCGCCGTTGTCTGCGGGGCTGAGGAAGGAAATCCAGATACCCGCGATGACCACCCAGGACAGGAAGTGGGGCAGGTAGGACACCACCTGCACATACTGCCGGAACTTCCTCATGCGAAGCTCGTTGAGCAGGATAGCGAAGACAACAAACAGCGGGAAGAGCAGGACATACTTCATAAAGCTGATGATCAATGTGTTGGTAAGGATGTCCTTGAAGGCGGAGGATTGGAAGACGAGTTTGAAATATTTAAGCCCCGCAAACACCCAGGGGCCTCTCGCCTTATAATCAAAAAAGGCGAGGCGCATATTGATGATAGGCCAGACGCGAAAGACGCAGAAATAAATGATGGTAGGCGCCAGGATCAGATAGAGGACCCTGTCCTGCCACATATGGTGCAGCTTTCGCCGAACCGGGGACACACGGAGCTGATTATTCTCCATTCCTATACCCTCCCAGAATTAAAGTAACCGATTTCTCACACGGGCGATATTATATACCACGTTTTGCTTGTTTGCAATTCATTATTTGCACATAATTATCCTTTGATATTTGTTTGTTTTCACTATAGTCTCCAAAATATTCCAGTGTTTTTGGTCTGTTTTTTATCACAATTAGAGAAACCGCTTTATCTCCTGGCTGCACAAAAAAGGTGAACCTTCCGGTTCACCTTTTCAAACATGTCAAAAAATTATCAAAAAATGCCCTGTGCTTATCAATACTCACTGTCAAAGTCTCGCTGTTTTGTGGTTGCCCTTAGAACCAGGGTCGGCTCTACGGCGGTGTGGGGCAGAAAAACCGGTTCCCCTTCGATGATCCGCATCAGATCCTTCGCCAGCCGGTAGGCCATATCATAGTGCGGTTTAGAGATGGTGGAAAGGGGCGGATCAAACACGCTGGACAACTCAATGTTGTCGAAGCCGACCAGCTCCACCTCCTCTGGGATACGGACGCCCCGCTTTATCAGCTGAGAAGCAAGGCCGATGGCCACCAGGTCGCTGCCGGTCATAACCGCGTCGAATTCCACATGGCTGTCCAGCAGCTGGTCGGCCGCCTGACGCCCGTAATCAATGCTGTACTCCCCGTGGAGCAGCAGCGCCTCTTGTACGGGGATGCCCGCCTCCTTATGAGCCATGCGGTAGCCCTCCATCCTCTCCTGAGAGCCGGATACACCCGGGTTGCCTTCTACATACGCAATGTTCCGGTTGCCGCCCCGCAGCAGGTAGGAGGCCGACTTATACCCACCCCGGACATTGTCGCCGGTGATGCTCACGTCGCTGAGGGAACTGTCGAAAGTCCGGCCCAGCAGGGCCAGCGGAACGTTGTAGCGCCGGAATCCGGAGAGGAATTCCCGGTTTGTCACGCCGGAACAGAGGATGATGCCATCCACCCGCTTGTCAATCATGCTCAGCAGCTGTTGGGCCTCCCGCTCCGGGTCGTAGTTGGAGTTGCCCACAATCACCGCATATCCCTTGGTGTCCATAAAATCGGTGATGCCCCGGATGATCTGGGGGTAGAACAGGTTGGCCACGTCGGGAATGATAATGCCCACCATGTTGGACCGGGATATGGCGATACTCCGGGCCAAGGCGTTGGGGCGGTATTTCAGCTCACGGATGGTCTGGAGCACCCGCTGCCGTGTGGCATCACTGACGCCGGAGGGCTTGTTGTTGATAACGCGGGACACGGTGGCCTTGGAAACATTGCAGATCTGCGCAATCTCGGCAATGCTGTAAACTTGTTTCTCTGGTTTCTCTGGCAAATCGTCATCTCCTTTATTAAAAACCCTTAATTTTTCGCCAACGCGGAACGAAAATAAAGATTTTGATGGACAGTGCGGCCATTGTATCACAGGCAGACGGCAAATACAAGTATTTTTTTCTTGAATTCTGAAGAGAACTATGCTATAATTTTAGAAACCGGTTTCTTTACCGTCTCGCTCAGATTTCTCACACAAATTATCCAATGCGAGGGGATTCATATGGTCAATCATTATTTGGAAAAAGTATATTCCGGCTTTCTTGGTATGAACATCGGCATCCGGCTGGGTGCGCCGGTGGAACCAACCATCTGGACTTACGAGCGCATCTGTGATACCTACGGAGAGATCACCGATTATGTAAAGTCCTACAAAAATTTTGCCGCTGACGACGACGCCAACGGCCCTGTTTTCTTCCTGCGCGCCCTGTACGACGATGCGAAAGACCGGCCTCTCACCCCCCAGGATGTGGCCCGGGCTTGGCTAAACTACGCCAGGGAAGGCGTGGGGATGTTCTGGTGGGGCGGCTATGGCGTCAGTACGGAGCACACCGCCTACCTGAATCTGAAAAACGGCGTTCCGGCTCCCCAATCTGGTTCCGCCAGCCAGAACGGCCTGATCCTGGCCGAGCAGATCGGCGGGCAGATTTTCATTGACACCTGGGGGCTGGTATCCCCCGGGCGGCCCCATGAGGCGGCAGAGCTGGGCCAGACGGCAGCCAGCGTCTCCCACGACGGCAACGGCCTGTGGGGGGCGCGGTTCATGTGCGCCGCTATCGCCCGGGCCTTTGAGACAGACGACATCGAGGATATCATGGACACAGCCCTTAACGAGATCCCGGCCCGCTGTGCCTATCGGGACGTGGCGGAGGCGGTACGTGCTTTTCATGCTGCCCACCCGGAGGACTGGCGCCGGTGTATGGAGATGCTCCAGCAAGACTGGGGCTATGACAAATGGCCCGGTGTATGTCACATCATCCCCAACGCCGGCGTGTGCGTCATGGCCATGCTCTATGGCGGCGGAGACTTCGCGCGTACCGTTGAAATCGCCGCAATGGCAGGCTGGGACACCGACTGCAACGCCGGCAATGTAGGCACCATCCTGGGGGTGGCCAAGGGGCCGGAGGGTCTGCCCCGGCACTACCGGGAACCCATCAACGACGGGATTGTCTGTTCCAGCGTGTCAGGATATCTGAACATCCTGGATATCCCCACCTTCTCTAAAGAGATTGCCCTGCTGGGCTATCGACTGGCAGGGGAGGTCCCGCCCGAGGGGCTTGCAGTCCGGCCGGGAGAGATCCATTTCGACTTTGAACTGCCCGGCTCCACACACAACCTCCGGGTCTCCGATCCCTTTTTCTGCACGCTGCGCTATGATGGGCAGCACGCCTACTCCGGAAAGGGTTCCCTGGGGATTCTTCTGGACCGGCCCGTCAGGGGAGAGGGCAGTAAGGTTTACTATAAACCCTTCTACACACGGGAGGATTTTTCCGACGAGCGGTACAGTCCTGTGTTCAGCCCTACCGCCTATCCGGGCCAGCAAGTATCCATGAAGCTCTATTTGGACCAGTGGAACGGGTGGGAGGCGCCCAGCGCCGCCCCCTATGTCCGCGCCTGCTCCGACAAAAGGGACTACCGTATGGGCGATGTTAAGCTTCTCCAGGGGGAGTGGGTGGATGTGACATTTACCATCCCCGACACCCAGGGGGACCAGGTGGACGAAGTCGGCATCATTTTGGAGGGCTGTTCCCCCACTGCCAGCAAGACATTGGCCATGGTCTTCCTGGATGAGTTTACCATCTCCGGCCCTGCCCGATACACCATCGCCATGGCCAAGCAGAAGAAGAATTTCGCCGCCATTACCCCCTTCTCCATGGATGGCGGGGCCTGGAGCCTGTACGGCGGTACGCTGAACCTGATGCGTCAGGGGCCCGCTTTCGCCTATACCGGCAACTACTACGCTCAAAACTATACCTGTTCCGCCCCGGTGACCCCCCAGCTGGGCCTCAGCCACCTGCTCCTGTGCCGGGCCCAAGGTGCAAAGCGGTGGTACGCAGCCGGGCTGGGAGCTAAAAACGAGCTGGTCATTTTGAAGAATGATTTCGGCGTTACCACATTGGCCCAATGCCCGTTCCCCTGGAGCTTGGACGAAACCTACCAGCTGGAGCTGGCCTGCAACGGCCCGGAGCTGACCCTCTCCGTAAATGGACAGCCCCTGTTGTCCGCCCGGGACGAGGCCTTCTCCTATGGCATGTTCGGCTGCGGCTCCTGCGAGATGGGCCGCACCGGGTTTGGTGATTTTCATTTTCAGGAGAAGTGAGAACCCACATGAAATTATAATTTTGGTTCCTTGAACCTGGACACGGTCTATACGGTCCCCCACTTCGCCGCCCCAGGCGAGCCCCTGTCCGCCCAGCTCAGGCGGTGGATCCCAAAACGGATGGGGCGGCAGCACTGTATTCATCTGCGTCTCGCCGTCCATGTAGGTCAAGGGTCTATCCATTTTCATTCCTCCAGTTCAAAATTTACCTCTCTGTTTTTTAAGGACACTGGACAGAAAGTTGCAAACCAGAAAAATGAAAAAAGCTGAGGAGCCCTGTCATGTGACAGAGCTCCTCAGCTTTTCGTGAAGCTTTTTCAGCCGCTTTGACGCCGCCATCTTGGAGATCACGAAAGCCCTTCCAATCTCCTCCATGGACAGCTCGCCGTCATAGCGCAGAGTAATCAGCTCCTGTTCCTGAGCACTCAACTCCGCGACGGCTTTCCGCAGATTTTCAAGACAGAGGTTCCAGAGTCCAGACCGCTCCAGCGGACGCCTGGCTGACACATGGCTGGACAGCACCGTTTCAAGCTCACTTCTACTCAGATGCTTTTTGTCCTGCCTGGCCTGGGCCTGCGTGCGCTTTCGATCCTCCTCCAGGAATTCTGCGACCTCCTTTGGCACTGATACTTGCTCACCATAGGAATTGTAAAATTCCCGCTGGTTTTGGAGCTAGCGGTGGGAATCGAACCCACAACCCCATCATTACGAGTGATGTGCTCTGCCATTGAGCCACGCTAGCATGCTTAATTCAATTTACTTATTTTCATTCTGATTAAGTTCACCTTATCAACAGCCAGAGGCCCCAGCATTACAGGTGAGATGCTCCGCCATTACATGACACATGCCCTGCCATCAACTATGCCGGCACAACAACTGTTATTATACCCAAGGCGGCAGTGTCCGTCAAGGGGCGGACAGCAATTTTTTAACTTTCATTTCACGCCGGCGGAAAAACGCCGTCCGGCTTGTCCTGAGGACGTCTCCCTCACCGCGCTGCCAAAGAGAAGCTCTTCGGCCGTCCATTGGCCTGATACAGCTCCCGCAAATTATCCATCTGCTCCTGGTCCGGGTCTATGTAAACCTGGCCGGTATAGCCGTCCATCAAGGCCAAGCGCCCCTCGTGCCGGCTGAGCACCGGCACCTCTACGATGGCGGGGATGTGGTAGGCCCGGACCAGCATGGCGGTGTGGCTGTCCAAGCTGCCCTTGCGGGTAATCAGACCCAACAGATGCCGCTGGTCAAAGTCCATCACCTCGCTGGGCAGGTAGTCATCCGACACCAAAATCGCCGGCTCATCCATCAAAAGGGTCTGCCGCCCTCCCATCAGCGCCCGGAGCATCCGCCGGGAGATATCCCGGATATCGGCCGCCCGCGCCTGCATATAGAGGCTGTCCATAGCGGAAAAGGCGGCCGAGAAGCTGACCTCCGCCATCTGGACAGCGTACTCCGCCGTGACGCCCTGGCCGTTAATCAGTCCCCGCACGGTCTCCACATAATCGTGGTCCTCCAGCAGCATCCCATGAATCAGAAAGATGGAGGCCACCCCCTCGCCTACCTGGTTCAGGGCCCGGTGGTAAAGGGTGTTCAACTCTAAAATGGAGATCTGCTGCGCCCGGTGGAAGCGGTTGATTTCCTGTCTCCAGTCCCCCTGGGTATAGAGCTGGACCTGGGGGACCGGGCGGCGGTAGAAGCACAGCCGTCCTGCCACGATCTGATCCATGATCGGCTTGCCCAATAAGACCTGCATGCTACCGCCCCCCAACGCCAGAATAACACCTCTAATTTTTTAGATTATAGCGCTTTACCTTGCCCTTTTCAAGGTCAGTTTTTTCCAAATCTGCCGTTGTTGTTTTAATAATCTTAGTCACTTTACAGCCGGCGGCAATTTTCTGTAATTTTTCACAGTATTCTGGCAATCACAGTCTCAATTTTTGCTTTACTCCGGTAAACTGCTGTGCTATAATAGGCCTTGAAATTTGGGCCGTCCCACCGCTGGGACAGGCATAAAACTGGAGGTCTTTTCATGGTTTCTGAACGTATGAGGGGGCTGGGTACCGCCCGGTCTGTAATCCGCGAGCTGTTTGAATATGGCAGGCTTCGGGCGGCCGAGGTGGGCCCGGAGAATGTCTTCGACTTCTCCATTGGCAACCCCAGCGTCCCCGCCCCCGCTGCCGTCAACGAGACCGCCCTGCGCCTGCTGGCTGAGCGGCCCGACATCCACCAATACACCAGCGCTCAGGGTGCGCCGGACGCGCGGGAGCGCTTCGCCGCCTCTCTCAACCGGCGCTTTGGGGCCGGCTGCACTCCTGACCGCCTCTACCTCACTGCGGGGGCCGCCGCCTCTCTGTGCTGCGTATTCAACGGCCTGACCTGTCCTGGGGATGAGTTTATCGTCTTTGCCCCCTACTTCCCCGAGTATAAAGTGTTTATCGAAGGGGCCGGAGCCCGGATGCTTTTGATCCCCCCGGAAATCGAGTCCTTCCAGATCGACTTCGACGCCTTTGAGAAGGCCCTCAGCGAGCATACCAAGGGTGTGCTTATCAACAGCCCCAACAACCCCTCCGGCACGGTCTACTCCCGCGCCACCCTGGAGCGGCTGGCCGGCATCCTCACCCGGAAGAGCCAGGAGTACGGCCACCCCATCTACCTCATCTCCGACGAGCCTTACCGGGAGATCGTCTACGCCGGGGTGGAGGTGCCCTGGGTGCCCCACATCTACCGGGACACCATCGTCTGCTACTCCTTCTCCAAGTCCCTGTCCCTGCCCGGCGAGCGGCTGGGCTATGTGCTGGTGCCCAAGGAGGCGGCCGACGGGGACAACGTCTACGCCGCCGTGGCTGGGGCGGGCCGGTCTCTGGGCTATGTGTGCGCCCCCAGCCTGTTCCAGCAGATCACCTCCCTGTGCTGCGACATGACCTCTGACCTGAAAATTTATGAGGAGAACGCCAAGATGTTCGTCTCCGCCCTGCGGGAGATGGGCTTCCATGTGGTGGAGCCCGGCGGAGCTTTCTACCTCTTCCCCCGCACCCTGGAGGCCGACGACGTGGCCTTCTGCGAGCGGGCCAAGGAGCTGGACCTGCTCATCGTCCCCGGCTCCGGCTTCGGCGCCCCCGGACACACCCGCATCTCCTACTGTGTCCAGCCGGACACCATCCGCCGGTCCCTGCCCAAGTTCAAGGCTTTGGTCGACTCCTACCAATAACGGCGGGCCGACGGAAGTGTTTTCCATGCTGATTGCCGACCTGAACACCCGGCTCATGGACTGCGGCACAGGGGAATTTATCTGTCCAGGTCAGCCCACCTCCTTTGCGGAGTGGAAAAAATACCGCGATCAGGTGGTAAACGGACAATAACATTTAAGGCGGCTGGTATGAAAACCAGCCGCCTTTCGCTTAGTCGGGTAGCTTTAATTGATCCATCCCATTTTCCGCCCCATAATATTGGGGTCGTCGGGGGGAGGCGGAAGCTTGACTGTCTCCATAAATTGGAAGTAGTCCTGCGGCCCTAACCCGGCAGTCCGGTCGGCCCAATATTCCAGCCAGTCCAGAAAGTGGAAGGGGCGTCCTGTGTTTGGGTCGTACATGGGAGCAATCCCAAAGTCGTTTGCCAGGTCGAAATACCAAACGGTGCCGTAGGTATCCGGGTCATCGCTATTGACCACCAGGACGCTGTCCATCCCATCCCCCTCGGTGCACAGGGGCAATAGCCCGGCAGCAAAGGGGGCATCCTCATCATCATAGTATGCGTCCATCTCCTCCTCTGTCATATAAAGGAAATAGAGGATATGGTCCATTGTGTAGGGGAAGGGGTGATCCACCTCGCAGTCTTTCTGAATAAGCGGCTCAAGGCCATAGAAGGGCTGGCTTCCAGAGCTGGCAACTGTGGTGATAAACCGGCGGTAGTCCTCAGGCAGACGGATACCTTTCTCCGCCTCGAAGGCGGCAGCCTCTTCCTCTGTTAGCGGCGGTTTCCACTGAGGCGGCCAAGTTCCCACACAAATCTGAAACTCCTTATCCCGCATTGCCTCTATCTTAGCCATAATTCTGGAGATGCGGGCATCATACTGCTCTAATGCGTTCATACGCAGATACCTCCAAGACGGAAACAGCTTACTCCTTCATATAGCTCACATGGAACAGCTCATGGCGCTTCTCCTCGTCCATCTCGCCCAGGAAGGAGGCCACCACCGGGTTGCGCTCGGCCCGCTTGATGGGGGCGGAGCGGTCGATGTTGTACAGGCCCTCGGCCCGGTCAGCCTTGTCCTGTCTCAGGCCGTGGGGCTGGCCCGCGCCGCCCACGCAGCCACCCTGGCAGGTCATGACCTCCACCAGGTCGAAATAGGCGCTGCCCGCCTCGATCTCCTTCAACAGCCGCTGGGCGTTGGACAGGCCGTGGACGATGGCCAGGTGGACCTCCCGGTCCCCCACCTTGATAACCGCCACCCGGATGGAGCGGTCGCCCCGGAGGGGGGAGAACTCCAGCTCCCGCAGGGCGTTTTTGGACTTGTCCGGCAGGCAGAACCGGACCACCGCCTCGGCCACGCCGCCGGTGGTGCCGTAGATGGTGCCCGCGCCGGAGCCCAGGCCGAAGGGCAGGTCGGGGGCCTCCAGCTCGATCTGGGGCAGCTGGATGCCCGACTCCTTCACCATGTTGATGACCTCCTGGGTGGTGAGCACCAGGTCCACATCCCGCTTGCCGTCGTGGGTGAACTGGGGCCGGGCGGCCTCCATCTTCTTGGCGGTGCAGGGCATGACGGCGATGTGGAAGGTGGTGCGGCCGTCCTCCTCGTCCACCTTGCGGTAGCGGTCCCGCAGTATGGCGGCGAACATCTCCATGGGGGACTTGCAGGTGGAGATATGCTTGAGGTACTTGGGGTTCTCGTTCTCCAGATACTTCACCCAGGCGGGGCAGCAGGAGGTGAACATGGGGAAGGGGCCGCCCTTCTCCAGCCGCTGGAGGAACTCGGTGCCCTCCTCGATGGTGGTGAAGTCGGCGCCGAAGGTGGTGTCGTAGACCTCGTCCACCCCCATCAGCTTCAAGGCGTTGACCAGCTGGTCCAGGGCGTTCTGGCCTGGGGCCAGGCCGAAGGCCTCGCCCACTGCCACCCGGACGGCGGGGGCGATCTGCACCACCACCCGCTTGCTGGGGTCGTGAATGGCCCGCCAGGCCCGGCCGATCTCGTTGTACACCGTGATGGCCCCGGTGGGGCAGACGGCGGAGCACTGGCCGCAGCTGATGCAGTGGGTCTCGCTCAGGTTCCGCTCGAAGGCGGGGGCCACCCGCATATTGTAGCCCCGGTTGACGAAGTCGATGATGTTCATCCCGATGTTCTCGCCGCACACCCGCACGCAGTCGCCGCACAGGATGCACTTGCTGGGGTCCCGGACAATGGCGGGGCTGGAGTCGTCCAGGGTGGACTCCTCCCGGCTGTCGCCAAAGCGGACCCTCCGCACGCCGAAGCGCATGGCCAGCTCCTGGAGGTGGCAGTCGCCGCTCTTCTCGCAGGTGGTGCAGGAGCAGTTGTGCGAGGCCAGCATCAGCTCCAGGATCATCCGCCGGTGCTTCAGCAGCCGGGCGGTGTTGGTCTTGATTTTCAGCCCGTCCCGGGGCTGCATGGAGCAGGAGGTCTCGATCTTCCCCCGCTCGTCCTCTACCACGCACATCCGGCACGCACCGTAGACCGACAGGTCGGAGTAGTAGCAGAAGGTGGGCATCTCGACGCCCGCTTTTCGGATGACGGACAGGACGTTGGGCTCCCCGTCGAAGGGGACCCGCTGGCCGTCGATGTACATAATTCCCTTTGCCATACCGCTCACTCCTCCCGAATGGCGCCGAAGGGACAGCAGCCCCAGCACGCGCCGCACTTGA
>JAAWEX010000042.1 GCA_022794495.1 Lawsonibacter sp.
TCCTTTTGTTTGGTGCCGGGCACTATAGTGATGGAGTAGTGTCCCGACCCGTGGATTATATTTGGAAAGGCGGGCGGACCCGCCCGTTCCAACGGGGGATTGTGGGACCCGCCGCCTTCGGCGGGTCATTGGTCGTAGGGGGCGGTCTCCGTGCCGCCCCGTTTTTAGGATGCCATTTTTGGCGGGGCGGCGCAGAGGCCGCCCCCCTACACAATGTTACATCTTCTGGCCCTTAAACACTATCGCCTTAATGGACAGGTCCTTCTCGTCCAGCAGGACGATGCTGGCCTCCTTGCCTGCCTCCAGGGCGCCCACGCGGTCCTCAATGCCGATGGACCGGGCGGGGTTGTAGGTGCAGGCCCGCACCGCGTCGGCGGCGGGGATGCCGAAGGCGACAGCCTGGCGCAGACAGCCCATCAGGCTGGTGACTGAGCCGGCCAGGGTCTCTGGGTGGCCCAGGATGGTGGCCCGGTTGCCGTGGACCTCGATCATCTGGCCGCCGAAGGGGTACTCTCCGTCGGGCATACCGGTGGCCCGGAGGGAGTCGGAGATGATAATCATCCGCTCCTTGCCGAAGAGCTGAAAGGCGGCCCGGATGGCGCTGGGGTGGACGTGGATGCCGTCGCAGATGAGCTCCGGCTGAACGTGGGGGACGTCGAAGGCCGCGCCAATGACGCCGGGGTCCCGGTGGGCGAAGGGGGGCATGGCGTTAAAAAGGTGGGTGGCGTGGTCCGCCCCCGCCTCAAAAGCGGCTCTGGCGGTGTTGTAATCGGCGGTGGTGTGGCCTACAGAGACGTGAATGCCCATTTCTGCCGCCGCCTTGATGAACTGGATAGAGCCGGGCTGCTCCGGGGCCAGCGTAACCAGCTTGACGCAGCCCTCCGACGCCTCCTGGAGCCGCTTGAGCATGGCGGCATCGGGATTGTGGAGGTAATCCCCGTTCTGCGCGCCCTTTTTGGCCATGCACAGGAAGGGACCCTCCAGATGGGCACCCACCACCTCGGCTCCGCCGGAGCCCTTGGACCGGTGGGCGGCGGTGTTTTGACAGATCGCCGTCAGTTGATCCTCGGGCAGCGTCATGCCGGCGGGACAGATATACGTGACCCCCTGAGACAGCTCGAAATCCGCGATTTTTTGCAGGCCGTCTGGAGTGGCGTCGCTGAAGTCCTCCCCCACGCAGCCGTGGAAGTGGACGTCTACCAGGCCGGGAATGACATAGCAGCCCGCCGCGTCCAGAACGGCGTCATCTCTGCTGGCAGCGGCGATCAGCGCCCCGTCGGTGCAGACGTCCCGGCTGACAAAGCCCTGTTCCAGGTCGAAGACCTGGCCGCCTGTAATTCTCATACCTCTACTCCCGCGGCAATCAGCTTGCTGAGAGCGGCCTCATCGGCCACCAGCACCACATTGGGGTGGAGCTGGAGAATGGAACCGGGGCAGTTGGGGGTGATGGGCCCGCAGACAGACTTGCAGATGGCGTCGGCCTTGTCCTCGCCGCTGGCGCACAGCAGCACCTTTTTGGCCCCCATGATCGCGCCGATGCCCATGCTGATGGCCTGCTTGGGCACGTCGTCCCGACTGGCGAAGAAACGGGCGTTGGCGTCGATGGTGCTCTCGGTCAGGTCCACCACGTGGGTCTCCTTGACAAAGTGGTCGTCGGGCTCGTTAAAGCCGATGTGGCCGTTACGGCCGATGCCCAAAAGCTGCATATCCACATAGCCCAGGGAGCGGATATAGGCGTCGTACTCAGCGCAGAAGGCGGCGGGGTCCTTGGTCAGTCCGTCTGGCACCCGGGTATTCTCCGGGACGATATCCACGTGGTCGAAGAGGTTGCTCTGCATGAAGCGGCGGTAGCTCTGGTCGTGGTCGGGGGCCAGTCCCACGTACTCGTCCAGGTTGACGGACAGCACGCCGCGGAAGCTGATAAGGCCCTGCTTGTACCAGTCCACCAGGTATTTGTAGGCTCCCTCGGGGGTGGAGCCGGTGGCCAGACCCAACACGCAGCCAGGGTTGTGGACGGTCTCGCCGGCGATGATCGAGGCGGCCCGGCGGCTCATGGCGTCGTAATCCTTTTCACGAAAGATTCTCATAGCGCATTACTCCTTTTCACTGATACTGATATTTTATATGATATGCGCGGGATATGCAAGAGCGAATTTTGGAAATTATCCCTTCACGCCGCCGGAGGCCAGGCCGCTGACCAGGTTTTTCTTGATGCCCCGGAGCAGCCAGAAGGAAAAATTCAGCTCCGGAACTGCTTTCGGAAGGCGCTTGGGGTGGCGCCGGTAATGGAGCGGAACACCTTGGAAAAGTAGTTGTAGTCATTTATGCCAACCTGCTCGGCCACGGCGGAGATAGGCAGATTGGTCTGGGCCAGCAGACGTTTGGCGGCGTTGATCCGCCTCTGGGCGATGAGGTAGGACAGGGTCTGCCCCCCGGACAGCTCCTTGGCCAGGGTGCACAGCTTGGTGCGGCCGATGTGCATCTGCTTGGAGATGGAGGCCAAAGACAGCTTTTCCATATAGTGCTCGTCCAGATACAGCTCCAGCCGCTGGGTGTCGGTCTGCTCGGTAGTGAGGATCATCCCTTTCAGGCGGATGTAGGCGGACAGGGCCTCCAGCGTCTCGGTGTAGGCCTGGATTTCCTCCTGAGAGCACTGGCGGAACAGGAAGAAGGCGTCCTTCAGGGCGTCCGGGCCGTCGGGCCACCAGTCCAGCAGAGCGCGGGTGTGCGCCCACTGCTCCTCGATGGGGGAGTCGTCCAGGTAGCAGCCCACGGCCAGATAGGCGAGAGGGTTTTTGCTGTCATAGAGGGGCATGACTGCCTCGCAGATGCCCAGGTGGCAGCGGTAAAATTGAAAGCCGCGCTCCGCCGTGTAGCTGCGGATCTTCCACATGTCGCAGTTAATGCAGCGCTCGTGCCCCTCGGGCAGGTCGTTTATGGCCCGGCAAAAGGGAGGATGCCCCCGAAATAAGTTGATGTCCCGGCCCTCCGGGTCCAGAATGTTGGCGGGCAGGCCGGTGAGGATTTTCAGGTTGGCAATCAGCTTTCGCAGCTGCTCTTCATCAAAAAGTATATTCACACCAAAACCTCCCACAACAAAGATGTCCTCTCCGGCTCCATTTGGGGCGGAGAGACATGGGGCGCCCCCATGAAGCGTATTCAGTTATTTGCGGTACTGGCTTACAATGTCCTCCAGCTCGCTCCAGTGTGCCTCCATGTCCGCCACCAGCTTGAACTGGCTGCGGCAGCGGTCCAGGTTCTGGCCCTCCCGGCTGATGTGGAAATAGTTGTCCCCGTCCAGATAGTCGGTGAGGAAGCGGATGCCGCACTCCAGGGTCATCAGCTTGGCCCCCCAGGGGAGGTATGCGATCTCCGCGTCGGTGAGAGAGCCGTCTACTCCCTCCAGGAAGGCCCTGGTGTACACCTCGAAGAGGTCCACGTCCAGGTTGACCTTGGACAGGTCGGTCTCGTCCTCGGCGGAGTGGTTGGCGCCGAAACGGATGGAGTCGCCAAAGTCGTAGAGTACCAGACCGGGCATGACGGTGTCCAGGTCGATGATGCACATGCCCTCGCCGGTGGCCTCGTCCATGAGGACGTTGTTCAGCTTGGTGTCGTTGTGGGTGACCCGCAGGGGCAGCCTGCCCTCCCGCAGGGCGTTCAGGGCCACGGAGCAGTCCTTCTCCCGGGAGAGCACAAAGTCGATCTCCGGCCGGCAGTCCTTGACCCGGCCCAGCTTGTCCGCCTCTACGGCGGCCTTGAATTTGGCCAGCCGGTCCTCGGTGTCGTGGAAGTGGGGAATGGTCTCATACAGGGTGTCGGCAGGGTAGTTCTTCAGCAGCTGCTGGAACCGGCCGAAGGCCCGGCCGGAGGCGGCGAAGAGCTCCGGGGTGTCGGCCGCCTGATGGCAGACGGTGCCCTCCACAAAGGGATACAGCCGCCAGGCGCCGCCCTGGCTGTCGGTGTAGTAGTCCGCGCCGTTTTTGGGGCGGATGACCTCCATGGCCTCCCGGCTGCGGTCGCCGTTGTGCTTTTCAATTTCCCGGGCCAGGAACTCGGTGACGCTGATGATGTTTTCCATCAACTGGTCCGGGCGCTTGAAGGCGGCGGCGCTCATCCGCTGGAGGATGAAGCGGCGGCAGCCGCGGTTCTCGGGCTGGGTATGGACCACGAAGGTGTCGTTGATATGTCCGCAGCCGTAGCGGACCGCGCCCACCACAGGCGCGCTGAAGTCAAAGGCCCCCAGCACCTCCTGGAGGGTCTGCTCTGCCTGGACCATGACCTACACCTCCCACAGCCGGTCGGGGTAGAGTCCGGCGGCTGTTTTCTCGGCGATGGCGGCGGTGACGGTGGGCTTGTCCTCCCGGTAGGTGACGCCGTACCACTTGTCCTCGCTGCGCAGCACCTTCACGCGGGCCTTCCCCTCGTCGATGAGCTGGCTGACCACGGTGGGCAGAAAGTACTCCCCTTTCTCCGGGTTCTCGGCCAGCGCCTTGTCCAAAAAGGCGGGGAAGCGGGCCAGGGCCTCGTCCAAAAAGCTGTGGGTGAAGCCCCACATGTTCATGGACACGATGGTGTCGCCGGGCAGGCAGGTCCAGGTCCTGCCGTCGTCCTCGGTGTACCGGGGGGGCTCCCCCTTCTCGATCTTGGTGCGCTCGGTGACCTGGGTGAGGTAGTGGTCCGCCGTCTCCTCGCACACGCCCCGGGCCACGGTGCCGTTTTCGGTGACGGTGTTTTTCAGCAGGTAGCCCACCATGACGTACTCATAAAGGTCTCCGTCGGCGTGGGTGCTGAGGTAATTGTAAATTTTCTGGTAGGCCTCGGGGCCGTAGTAGTCGTCGGCGTTGATAATGGCAAAGGGGCCGTCCACCACCTTCCGGGCGGACAGGGCGGCGTGGGCGGTGCCCCAGGGCTTGGTCCGCCCGGCGGGGACGGAATAGCCCTCGGGCAGGTCCTCTTTCAGCTGATAGACGTATTTCACGTCCATCACCTTGGACACCCGGTCGCCGATGGCGGCCTTGAAGTCGGCCTCGATCTCCGGCTTGATGACAAACACCACCGTCTCGAAGCCCGCCCGCCGGGCGTCGTAGATGGAGTAGTCAATGATGAGCTGGCCGTGGCTGCCCACCGGGTCCAGCTGCTTCAGGCCGCCGTACCGGCTGCCCATACCGGCAGCCATAATGACAAGAACAGGCTTATTCACAGGCTGTAATCCTCCTTAACCTTTATACCCGTTGGGGTTCTGGGACTGCCACTTCCAGGAGGAGGCGCACATCTCCTCGATGCCCAGCTGAGCCACCCAGCCCAGCTCCTCCTTGGCCTTGGCGGGGTCGGCGTAGCAGGAGGCGATGTCGCCGGGGCGGCGGGGGTCCATGACGTAGGGCAGCTCATGTCCACAGGCCTTCTCGTAGGCGTGGACCACGTCCAGCACGGAGTAGCCGTTGCCGGTGCCCAGGTTGCACACAAACAGGCCGCAGTTTTGGGCCAGCTTATTCAGGGCGGCCACATGGCCCTTGGCCAGGTCCACCACATGGATATAGTCCCGCACACCGGTGCCGTCGGGGGTGTCGTAGTCGCTGCCGAAGACGTGGACCTTCTCCAGCTGGCCCACCGCCACCTTGGCGATATAGGGGACCAGGTTGTTGGGGATGCCGTTGGGGTCCTCGCCGATCATGCCGGACTCGTGGGCGCCGATGGGGTTGAAGTAGCGCAGCAGGGCCACGTTCAGCTCGGGGTCGGCGGCGCAGATGTCCATGAGGATCTTCTCCTGGAACAGCTTGGAGGTGCCGTAGGGGTTGGTGGTGCCGCCGGTGGGGAAGTCCTCGCGGATGGGTACGGTGGCCGGGTCGCCGTAGACGGTAGCGGAGGAGGAGAACACAAAATTCTTCACCCCGTGGCGGCGCATGGCCTGGAGCAGGTAGAGGGTGCTGATCAGGTTGTTGGAGTAATACTCCAGCGGCTTGGCGACGCTCTCGCCCACCGCCTTCAGTCCGGCAAAGTGGATGACGGCGTCGATGTCCGGGTACTTGGCAAAGAGGGCCTCGACCTCAGTCTCGTTGCAAAGCTCGGCCTTGACAAAGGGGATGGGCTTTCCCACGATCTTCTCCACCCGGCGGATGGACTCCTCGCTGGAATTGTACAGATTGTCGGCCACCACAATGTCATACCCCGCCTGGATCAGCTCCACACAGGTATGGCTGCCGATATAGCCGGCTCCGCCGCACACAAGAATAGACATGATGCTCCGCTCCTTTATATTAATATGATCAGATCACAGCTGGGTCTGAATGCAAGCTTATTGTATCCCTCTGAAAGGGAAAATGGAAGAGACGATTTTACTAATAATCTGTAAAATCGTTCGACATTTTGATTATTTTTACAGCATGAATTTTCTTCATTGCCTTTTCCGAGAATTTATATTATACTGCTTTATACTGTTGCCTAATAAAGTAAAGGAGATCGACTATGAGCGACAAGAAAAAACATCAGTTTACCAGCGGATGGGGGTTTGTCCTGTCCGCTGTGGGCTCCGCTGTGGGTATGGCCAACGTGTGGGGCTTCCCCTCCAAGATGGGGAGCAACGGCGGCGGCGCCTTTCTGCTGGCCTATCTGTTTTTCATTCTGCTGTTCGGCACGGTGGGCCTGTCGGCGGAATACGCCGTGGGCCGGCGGGCCAGAACGGGCACCCTGGGCTCCTACGAAATGGCTTGGGCCAGCCGCAGGAAAAAGCTGGGCGGAGCCGGCGGCCTGCTGGGCTGGCTGCCGCTGGCCGGCTCTATGTGCATCGCCCTGGGCTACGCCGTCATCATCGCCTATGTGCTCAAGGCCTTTGCCGCCTCGGTGGGCGGCTCGCTGATGGATGTGGACCCCAAGCCCTGGTTTGAGAGCTTCTCCCTGTCGGACTACTCGGTGGTCCCCTTCCATGTGGTGGTGGTGGTGGGCACCCTGCTCACCCTTCTCCTGGGGGCCAAGAGCATCGAGAGGAGCAATAAGGTGATGATGCCCCTGTTCTTCCTGATTTTCCTGATTCTGGCTGTCCGGGTGGCCTTTCTGCCCGGGGCGGCGGAAGGCTACAGGTATATGTTTACCCCCCGGTGGGCCGACCTGCTCAATCCCATGGTGTGGATCTGGGCCATGGGACAGGCCTTCTTCTCCCTGTCCATCACCGGCAGCGGCATGATCGTCTACGGGGCCTACCTCCAGCCGGAGGAGGATGTGGTGGCCCTGGCCCGGCAGACCGCCCTCTTCGACACCATCGCCGCCCTGGTGGCCGCTCTGGTCATCATCCCCGCCTGCTTCGCCTACGGGCTGGATGTAGCTTCCGGGCCCTCCCTCCTCTTCGTCACCCTGCCCCACATTTTGCAGGACATCCCCCTGGGCAGGCTGTTTGCCGTCATCCTGTACACCGCCATGGTCTTTGCCGGGGTGAGCTCGCTGCAGAACATGTTTGAGGCGGTGGGCGAATCCCTCCTCCACCGCTTTCCCAAGCTGGGCCGGAAAACGGTACTGGCCATTTTGTGCGTCATCTGCCTAGGCATCGGCGTGAACATGGAGCCCATCTTCAGGTGGGGCCCCTGGATGGACATCGTGTCCATCTATATTATCCCCATCGGGGCCACTCTGGGGGCGGTGTCCTGGTTCTGGATTATGAAGCGTGAGGAGCTGCTGGAGGAGATCAACCGGGGAGCGAAAAAGCCCTTGGGTAAGGCCTGGTACAGTATGGGCCGGTATCTCTACGTCCCCTGCGCCATCATCCTGTGCTGTGTGGCGCTGTTTTTGAAGGTTGCATTTTAAGTGCAGGGGCGGGCAGGGCTCTGTCTCGGCCCGCCCCTGCACAGGTATTCATAGTAAGGAGGCGGAAGTATGACATTTGAGCTGAAAAAAGGCGAGCTGCGGGCCACAGCCCAAACCAAGGGCGGGGAGCTGGTCTCCGTTCGGAGCGGAAGCGGCCGGGAGTATATCTGGGAGGGGGACCCGGCCTTCTGGCCGGGGCAGAATCCCGTTCTGTTCCCCATTGTGGGCGCCCTGAAGGACGGAAGGGTGGACATCGGCGGAACGGTTTATGAGATGGGCCGCCACGGCTTCGCCCGGGGGATGGAATTCACCCCTGTGGAGCAGGGGGAGGACTTTGTTACCCTGGAGCTGCGGGAGAGCGGGGAGACTTTGGAGCGCTACCCCTTCCCCTTCTCTCTAAGGGTGACCCACCGGCTGGTAGAGGACGGCTTCTCCACCGCCTTCGCCGTGGAGAACACCGGAGCTGCTCCCATGCCCTTCTGTATCGGAGCCCACACCGCAATCCGCATTCCGGACGGGGAGCGGTTTGAGGATTACGAGCTGCTTTTCGACGAGGCGGAGGCGGCGGACAGCCACCTGCTCAGCCCCCAGGGCATCATCCTCCACGACGGGCGGAAGGCCATGCTGGACGGGACCGGAGCGCTGGCCCTGGATTATCAGGACTTCGCCGAGATGGACACCATCATTTTCAGTCTGCTCCGCTCCGGGAATGTGTCCCTGGTCCACCGGGAGACAGGCCGGGGGGTGCGGCTGGACTTTCATGAGTTCCCCATGGTGGCCTTCTGGACCAAGCCCGGCGCCCCCTTCCTGTGCATGGAGCCCTGGCAGGGCTGCGCTGCCTGGGACAACGAGAGCGGCCGGTTTGAGGATAAGCTCTTCTGCGCCACCCTCCAGCCGGGGGAGGTCAAGGAGCTGGCCTATACATTTTATATCGAATGAGGTGGGATAATGCTGGGACTCTTTTCCAAAATTCCGGCTGCGGCGCTGGGGACGGATGAAATCTGCGCCTATGACAGGGGGAAGGGCTATCAATACCTCTGGCTGGGCGGCACGGACGGCGAGCCTATTCTGTGGCGGGTGCTGTCCAAGGAGGGAAATCAGGCCAGCTATCAGGACAGCGAGGGCGAAGCGTTCTCCGGAAAACCGCTGTTCCTGCTGTCGGACTACCTGCTGGGGACCCACTTCCTCACGGGGAACATACAGCGGGATTTCTATGTCTACTTCAACCGGAGCCCGGACCCCGGCTGGGACCTGGACCGGCCCGCCTCGGTCTGGCAGGCCAGCGACGGCCGGAAGTGGTGCGGCGATTTTATCCAGACCTGCCTGGGGGCGGAGGAGCGGGCGGCGGTGCTGGCCACCTTCAAAAGCGACCGGGAGTACCGGGCCAGGCGGGACGCCTACAACCCGTCTCTGCCGTCCTTCCCGGCGGCCCCGGATATTCTGAAGGGCGACCGGGTGTTTTTTCTCTCGGCAGAGGAGGCGGAGACCGAGGCTTATGGATTCCCCTTCAAAAAGAGCTATACGGCGGAGTCGGAGTGGTGGACCCGGACCTTTGAGGGCCAGGTGAGCTGCAGCGACTCCCGAATCCCGGAGGTCTCCATCGTGCTGACCCGCTTTGGCGGGCTGCTCCGGTCCCCGGCCAGCCCCAATATGAAATTTTTTGCCCGGCCCGCACTGAACCTGGATACCAGCCGGGTGCTGCTTGTCTCGCTGGAAAGTGCCAAGCCCCGGACGGCCCCCCAGGGGGAGGCTGTCCTCGCGCCCATTCCAAGGGTCAAAAAGCGCAAGGGGCTGACCTGGAAGCTGACCCTGTGGGATAAGAGCCGGGACGGCTTCGCCCTGGGGCAGGTCCGGCGGGAGGGGGATACGCTGGTCATCCCCTATCAGAACGCGGCGGCGTATGATCCGTCGCCGGCCCCCAACGAGCGGGTGTCCGCCCTGGTGACCGACAGCGGCGGAAGGGCGCTGAAGTCCTATGGAAATATCGCCCTGCCCCGGTCCGGCGAGGGGGAGGCCCGGGTGCGCCTGCCTGACTGGAAGCAGGGCGACCGGCTGTTTGTGTTCAGCGAGCAGTGCAATGGGGAAGGGAAGACGGATTTTTCAAGCCGCCTGGTGGAAGCGGAGGTCCCCTGAAGCGCGGGAAAGAAGCTGGATTTTTTGGAATTTTTTCTGTTCTGCCGGGCATACTAGGACCATCCCAAATTAAGGAGGTCAACCCCATGAGCAAGCAGAAAAACCAGAAGGCCCGGGATCCCCGCACCGGCCGGAATTTAGAGGGCTCCGCCCCCATCGCCGGCCAGAACCGGACCGACACCGCCACCAGCGCCCAGGACCCCATGGCCGACCGGCTGGAGATGCGGATGAAGCGGGAAGGACACGATATGTAAATTTGACCGGGACGGCGGAAGCCGTCCCGGTTCTCGTCACAGAAACTTCACAAAAAGTTCCAAGTCTGGTGAAGATTGGCGGAGGGGGATGTGGTATCCTATGGGCAGATCAAAAGCTGATCTGATTTCCTCCTGGGGCGGCAGAAGCTGTCCCGCGGTCCGGCAACATGCGCAGAATACCGGACATATTTGGTGCTCTATTCATTAGTTACCAAAGCCTCTCGGCGCGAGGTGCGCGCCCCACTGCCGCCCCGCGGGCTCCGCCCCGGCGCGGCAGACCAAAAACCCCCGTCGCCAGACGGTTTACTATAACAACACCTCCCTCTTCTTTCTGTCAAAGCCTCCGGCTCAGCCGGAGGCTTTGATGGTTTCAAGAGAGCAGGCGCCCGCCGTTTTCCGGCGGGCGCTTTGTGCAGTTATACCGCATAGGGCTTGTCGCGCTTAATTGATCACGCCTTGGCTCAAAACCAGGCGGTAGTAGTCGGTGTCCAGGATGGTGCCGGAGTAGGCCACACGGTTCTGCACCTCGGCTACCATTTCGGCCACCTCCTCCAGGTCGGGCTCCTTCCCGTCCCAGCGGGTGAACTGGTCCGAAATAGAGTTATAATAGCCCTCGCCGTTAATAAAGCTGTAGTTGGCGAAGATGACCAGCGGGTCCGCGTTAGACAGAATGTCTGACCCCATGATGAGCCGGGAGTCATAGTCCAGGCCGAAGAGGTTGGACAGAGTGGGCGTCACGTCCAGGCTGGAGCAGAACTTGCTGACATGGACGCTGGCCCCTTCCATATCCCCGCTCCAGAGGATGAGGGTGTTTTTAAAGATTTCAAACACCGGGTCCACCTGGTGGCCCAGCAGCTCGCTGTACTGCTCGTCGGTGAGGCCGTAGGGGTAGTGGTCGGCGGACAGGACGATCACTGTATCGTCCAGCCGGCCCGCCTCCTCCAGCTGGCGCAGCAGGCTCTCCATAGCCAGCTCCAGCTCCATCTGACAGGCCAGGTAGCACCGCACCTCCTCGCTGTAGGGCAGGTCCTCCACCTCGTCCCAGTGGCGGGCGGACATGGCGTTGGTGTCCAGGGTGTAGGTGAGGTGGCCGCTGACGGTGAGGCAGTAGACGGCAAATTTGTCCTCATGGATGAACATGGGGACGATTTTCTCCATCATCTCCAGGTCGGAGGCGGGAAAGCTCTCGCCCGACTCCAGCTCCAGCCCCTGGCCCAGGGCGCGGTACTCATAGCCCATATTGGGGTGGGACTTATCCCGGTCGTAGTAGCTGTAGAGGTAGTTGTGGAAGGCCAGGGTGCGGTAGCCCTCCTTGCGCAGCTGATTGCCCAGGGCGAAGGGCATGTAGTTTTCTGAGGACAGGGAGTAGCTCCACACCCCGGACTTGGGGATGAGGCCGGTGGTGGTGACATATTCCCCGTCAGAGGTGGACAGCCCCCACAGCGGGGTGTAGAAGTTGTCAAAGACGAAGCCCTGATGGGACAGCTTCCACAGCGTTGGGGTGCGGTCCGGGTCCATGGCCAGGGTGGAAAAGCCCTCCGCCACAATCCATACCAGGTTCTTGCCCTCAAAATACCCTGTCCACAGGTTTTCCGGGGAGGGCTCCCGCTGGGAGAACCACTGGTGGGCCTGTTTCAGGCCCTCGTCCTCCTCGCCGGCGATCAGCGCGTCAAAGTCGATGGGCAGGGTGTGGGAGCCCGGGGCGGCCTCCGGGTGGAAAGTATTGCTCTCCGGCGGGGGCGCGGGGGTGTCCGGCGGGGGGAGGGTGGGCTCCAGGTCAGGCGGGGCCATGTCAGGGGCGGGCTCCTGGCTGCCGCCGGGGGAGTCGGGGGCGATGCCGAAGAGCACCCGCTTCAGCTCCAGCTGGGTCTGAGTGAACACCCCGAAATTCTGCACCTCCAGCTCTGGAGTGGCGGCCCGGTAATAGATGTACCGCAGAGAGAGCACCCCGCCGCCGCACAGCAGCACCAGGCCCATGGAGGCCAGCTGAACCGCCGCGGCCATGGCCGCCCAGCTGAGACGCCGGCCACCGCCGGCGTCAAGACCGTCAGGGACCAGCCTGGCCCGGTAGATCCAGGCCAGTACCGTGGGCGCGGCCATCATGGAGATGGGGAACCAGCTGGCCAGCACATTGCCCACCGCCGTCTCTCCAAAGGATTGCGCCACCATGGCCATTTTGGTCAGGGAGAAGATGGACAGAAAGGTCTTGAACATGTGGTAATACACCAGCTGAGAACCAATCCACAGGGAGACCAGGGCGGTGCATACCGGCAGCAGGGCCCGGCCCCAGCGGGGGGAGAGGCCGCCGCACAGCAGTCCCAGCAGCATCGCCACAGGCAGGGTAAACAGAAGGGTGAAGAGCGCGCTCTCTGGCGACAGGGTGTGGAAGCAGTATAGCTTTAAAAATAACTCCTCATAGTAGATGACCGCCAGAAAAAAGAGGGAGGGGACGGCGGGCCGTCCCCATTTTTCCCGGAGAGAGGAGAGGGATGTTGTATGATATGCCAAAAAAAGAACCTCCTTGCACAAAAGCGGCGCAGCTTGCCAAGCCGCCACCCCATTTTAATGAAGCGGGGGAGCATTGTCAATGAAAAAAGTTTTAAGATTCTGTGTAGTAGCGCAAAAAGACGGCGCGGCGCCTGAAATGATTTGTTGAGATGCACTGAAAAATTTACTTGAAAAAAGTGGAGAAATCTGGTATGATAGCTTCGGTTAACAATTTATTCATAAAGTCCCGCCGGAGTGCGGGGGAGAGAGAGGCAGCGAAGTGTCCCAGCTCAGCGAGAAGGTCCTGGCGGGGCTGAAAAAGGCCTACACCACCTATTTCGACATCGAGGAGATCAGCGACGGCACGGCCTTGAAGGCCCGATGCGCCTACCACAACCGCGACAGCCAGTATGTGCTGGTGAAAAAGGCGGAGCTGTGGGCGGCGGAGAGCCACGAGTATCTGTATCTCTGGGACGTGGGCCGCCTGGACGGGGACATGGTGGAGGAGGTGTTCCGCCGCACCCTGGAAGACGGCGAGCCCCGGGTAAAGCCCCACTCCCAGCACATGTATACCTATCTCACCGCTGTGGCACTGTACGACAGCGCCCAACCGGACGCCCTGACTCAGCTGAAAAAACTGAAAAAGCGCCGGGAATTTAAGCTATCGCTCCATGGATGGATGGAGTTCAGAATAGCCGCCGTGGACCTGTCCACCGGCGAAATC
>JAAWEX010000043.1 GCA_022794495.1 Lawsonibacter sp.
GTGCGCACACGCTAAAGGAAAGGATGTCAGCAATGATTTACGTGTTCTTAGCCGACGGCTTTGAAGAAGTGGACACCAGCAGGAGGGAGGGGGGATGGTCCGGAGTTTGGGCGGTCAGCTTGAGGCGCTTAGGCTCCAGGCCGTGGGCCCGGAGGGCGCACAGGACGTCCGCCAGCCGCTCCGGCCGGTGGCACAGGGCGAAGCGGCCCCCGTTTTTCACCAGCCGCCCGGCGGCGGCGCACAGCTCCTCCAGCGAGCAGAACTCCTCGCTCCGGGCGGGCCCGCCGCTCAAACCGCTGCCCACGGGGAAGTAGGGCGGGTTGGAGATGACCAGGTCGAAGCCCCCGGCGGGGAGAGGGACGGCGCGCAGGTCGCCGGCTACGATCTCCCCTGCCAGGCCGTTGGCCTCCAGGTTGTTCCGGGCGGTGCGGGCGGAGAGGAGGTCGCGCTCTACCCCGGTGAGGCGCAGATTCTCCGCCCGCCGGGCCAGCAGCAGGAGGAGAACCCCGCTGCCCGTGCCCAGGTCGCACACCCGCCAGCCGGGCTTGACGCTGGCAAACGCCCCCAGCGCCAGGGCGTCGCCCCCCAGGGGGAAGACGCCCTCCTCCCAGGAGAGGGTGTAGGGGTCCAGCCGTTCCATTCTCATGCAGAATACCTCTTCAAAGAAACTGTAAGAAAAAGATACCACAATTCTCCTGTATGTGCTATAATATTTTAGAAATTTTATGAGAAGGGGGCGGCGGCCTTGTCCGGCACCTTATATCTGGTCCCCACGCCCATTGGCAATCTGGAGGACGTCTCCCAGCGCATAGCGGACACCCTGGCCCAGGCGGACTTTATCGCCGCCGAGGACACCCGTGTGACCATGAAGCTGCTCAACCACCTGGGGCTCAAAAAGCCGATGGCCCCCTACCACCGCCACAGCACCGAGGCCAGCGGCCGGGCCATCCTGAACCGGCTCCAGGATGGGGAGAGCTGCGCCCTGGTCACCGACGCGGGCACCCCTGCCATCTCCGACCCCGGAGAGGAGCTGGTGGCCCAGTGCGCCGCTCTGGGGATCCCGGTGTGTGCCATTCCAGGCCCCTGCGCCCTGGTCACCGCCCTGGCCGTCTCCGGCCAGCCCACCGGGCGGTTTACCTTCGAGGGCTTTCTGGCCATGAACAAGAAGAACCGCCAGGCCCATCTGGACTCCCTGCGATGGGAGCAGCGGACCATGATTTTCTACGAGGCCCCCCACAAGCTGGCCGCCACCCTCCAGGACCTGTGCAGCACTTTCGGAGCCGACCGGCCGGTGTCCCTGTGCCGGGAGCTGACCAAGCTTCACGAGGAGGTCCGCAGGACCACCCTGGGCCAGGCCGCCGCCTACTATCAGGAGAACGCCCCCAGAGGGGAGTTTGTGCTGGTGGTCCGGGGGGCGGAGAAGCCGGAGGAGCTGGAGCCCAGCCTGGAGGACGGTCTGGTCCTGGTGGACAGGCTGCGAGGGGAGGGCCTGTCCCTCCGAGACGCGGTGCGCCAGGCGGCCAAGGAGCTGGGTTTGTCCCGCAATCAGCTGTACGATTTGGCGTTGGGAAAATAAAAAACGCACTTATCTTCCAAAAAATGGATAGAATAGATAGAAAATATAAATTGAGGTGCTTGCAGTATGGAAAAGAAAATTGAGGACTACATCCGGCCTGGCGCGAGGGCCCATCTGGTAGGAATTGGCGGGGTGTCGATGGCCCCCCTGGCCGAGGTGCTGAAGGGGAAGGGGGTCAACATTACCGGCTCCGACATGAAGCAGAGCGAGACGGTGGAGCACCTTCGGTCGCTGGGCATCCCGGTGGCAGTTGGCCACCTGCCTGGCAGCGTGGAGGGGGCGGACTGCGTTATCCGCACCGCCGCCGTCCACAACGATAACCCGGAGATCGCCGCCGCCCTGGCCGCTGGTATCCCTGTCTTTGAGCGGGCCCAGGCCTGGGGAGCCATCATGGGCCACTACAAAAACGCCCTGTGTGTGGCGGGCACCCACGGCAAGACCACCACCACCTCCATGTGTACCCACATCTTTCTGGCTGCCGGCCGGGACCCCTCTGTGATGATTGGGGGCACCCTCCCCATTCTGGGGGCGGGTCACCGGGTGGGACATGGGGACACCATCATTGCCGAGTCCTGCGAGTACTGCAACTCCTTTCTGTCCTTCGCCCCCACGGTGGCGGTGATCCTCAACGTGGAGGCCGACCACCTGGACTTCTTTAAGGACCTGGAGGACATCAAGGCCTCTTTCCGACGGTTTGCGGAGCTGGTGCCCACCGGCGGCAGGGTTATCGTCAACGGGGACAACGCTGGGGCCCGGTCGGTGGCCCACGGCCTGGACCCCTTCATCTTCGGCCTGGAGGATGGGGCGGATTGCACCGCCGTCAACCTCACCTGGCAGCGGGGCCTGCCCGCCTTTGACATCGTGGTCCATGGGGAGAAATACGCCCACGTGTCCCTTCGGGTGGGGGGAGTCCACAATGTATCCAACGCCCTGGCTGCCGCCTCCGCCGCCTATGTGCTGGGGGTGCCCGGGACCGCGGTGGAGGAGGGGCTGGACGCCTTTACCGGGCCGGGCCGGCGCTTTGAGAGGAAGGGGACCTACCATGGGGCCGACGTCTACGACGACTACGCCCACCACCCCGACGAGCTGCGGGCCCTGCTGACCATGGCCAGGACTCTGGGGTATCAGCGGGTGGTCTGCGCCTTCCAGCCCCACACCTACACCCGGACCGCTGCGCTCTTTGACGACTTTGTGGAGGTGCTGAAGCTGGCCGACGTGGTTATCCTGGCGGAGATTTACGCCGCCCGGGAGCAGAACACCCTGGGTATCTCCTCATTGGACCTGGTGCGAAAGCTCCCCGGCGGGGTCTACTGCCCCCGCCTGGAGAGGGTGACCGCCCAGCTGGCGGACATGGCTCAGCCCGGCGACCTGATCCTCACCGTGGGCGCGGGGGATATCTATCTGGCCGGGGAAGCCCTGATAAAAATGAGTTAGATTACGGGATTTTTCTTTCGAATATCTTTACAAAAGATAACCACAGTGGTAGAATGGAGGAAATCGCGGCGGACACCGCAGTAAAAGGGGGAGAGGACATGGTCCAAAAGCGGGGACCTGTCGGGCGGGCTGTTTGGATGGCTGTGTGTGGCGCGGTGCTCCTGTCGGTTGCGCTGGTTATGTTTATCCTGCGCTACCGGGCGCTTGAGGAGGAGCTGGACCGGATGCTCATGGAGAGTCTGGCGGCCCACACCACCCTAGACGGAAATAACACCGGGGAGCTGATTGACGGTCTGTCGGCGGTGCTGGACAATGTAGGGCAGCTGATTTCAGACAGCGGACGCCAGCCTGAGAAGATGTGGGTGGAGTCTTTGCTGAAAACTGCCGTTTTGGCCGGCCGGCAGGCGGAGATGGGCTATCTGGAGGCCGGCGAGGTCGCCCAAATACCAGAGGAGAGCGGAGAGCACGCGTCGCTTCGCGAGGCCCTGTCCGGACGGGCGGCGGTCAGCGGCCTGATTTTTGCGCCGGACCGCTCAGAGGCCTATATCCTGGTGACCCGGCCGGTAGAGCTGAACGGACAGACGGTGGGGGTGCTGCTGGCCAGGCTGGATGCCGGCCAGCTGAGCCAGCCGGAAAACCACTCCACTTTTTTTCATGACGTCCACAGTGTAATTGCCGGGGCGGACGGCACGGTTGTCTATGAGAGCATGACGAAGTCGAATGGGATCAGCCTCGGGGAGCTGGGGGAGCAGAACGGGCTGTTTGGCCGGGATGCCCAGCAGTTCATCGAGGCCTATCGGAACAGTGAGTCCGGCTCCTTCTGCTACGACCCTCCCGGCGGGCGGTGCTATGTGGCCTGGGCGCCGGTCCACTGCAACGACTGGCGTGTGGTGCAGTTCTCCCAGTCCATCAATATCCAAGTGGAGCGCACCTCTGCGCTCCAGACGGCGATTATGCTGCTCAGCCTGGCGGTCTGCGGAATACTGGCCGTCCTGATCTGGCGGCAGCGGGTCCGGCTGGCGGGAGAGAAGCTGCGCTATGGTGTGCTGGCTGAGTTCTGCGACACCCTTATTTTTGAGTACGACCGGGAGCGGGACAGCCTGGAGTTCACCTCCAACGCGCTGGATTCTCTGGATCTGGAGCAGGTGCGGCTGGAGGGGGTTACCAAAAGGAGCGGCGGCCTGTCGGTGTTTCACCCGGATGACGCGGCGGCGGTCCGGCGGGTCCTCTCCTCTGTCAGCGAGATGACGCCGGAGCAGGTGGACCATGACCGCGTCCGGCTGAAGCAGCGGGACGGGAGCTATAACTGGTACAGAAGCCAGTATAAGGCGGTCTGCGGGCCGGATGGAAGGGTCACCCAGATTATCGGGACGCTGACGGATATCAGCGCGCAGATCGTCCGGGAGGCGGAGCTGCGCAAGCAGGCCCAGCAGGACCCCCTTACCGGCGTCTACAACCGGGCGGGCGTCGAGCTGATTAACGCCCGTCTGGAGCAGATATCCCGCGGCGTGCTGTTTATGCTGGATTTGGACGATTTCAAGTCCATTAACGACAATTTCGGCCATGCCGCCGGCGACAAGCTGCTGATGGCAGTGGGACATATCCTCAACGAAACCTTCCGGACCGACGATATTGTGGCCCGTGTGGGCGGCGACGAGTTTGTGGTATTCCTGTCTGGCTCAGACAATATCAAGCTGGCAGAGCAGAAGGGCCAGGAGCTGCTGGACCGGGTGCGGGAGCTGCGCATCGAGGGAATTGACGCCGTTGCCAGCGTCAGCGTGGGGGCGGCCAGAGCGCCTGCCCACGGCAGAAACTACGGGGCGCTCAGCGTGGTGGCGGACAAGGCCCTGTATCAGGTTAAAAACGGAGGAAAGGGCGGCTTCGCCCTGTTGTAATACAAAGTACAAAACACAGGGGCGGCCCAGAGGGCCGCCCCTGTGTTCTGCGGTAGCTGTGGGAAAGGCTGGTCAGTCCACCGGCACTTCCGGCGGGGGGTACTGGCTCTGCGCCTGGCGGTAGCCCTCCAGATCGGCCTTCCAGACCGGGTCATCAGGGGCGGTGTTCAGCTCCGGATACTGCTGGCTCAGCACGCCGGCGAAGTAGTGGCTGAACAGGTCCGCGCCGAAGGCATCCAGGTGGTGGGCGTCGTAGAAGAGGGATTCATCCAGGCCAATGGCCTCATAGTCCTCGTTGAAGTCGTGGAAGGGCACGCCGTATCGGTCCGCAGTGGCCTTTACCGTGTTGAGCAGGGGCTTTTCCTCCAACTCCAGGTTGGAGGGGCTCTTTACAATCCAAAGCTGGATGCCCTCCCCCTGGCACAGCTTGATAATCTCTTCCAGCCAGTACTGGTTTTTCTCCAGCAGGGGGGCGGCTTCTGTGATCCCCTCGAAGGCGGGCCGGGGGTAGAGGGGCTCCTGGGGCTCCAGCATGACAAAGCCCTTGTAGGGGTCTCGGGCCTGGGAGCGGCGGAAGGTGAAGTCGGAGCGGTGCAGCTCGTTCCAGCGGCCGTGGTACATCATAAAGCTGAACAGCATCCCAAAGCGGTTCTCCCAGTCGGGGGCGGACTCCATGGCCAGCGCCACTTTGTTCCAGGACAGGGGCAGATCGTCCATATAGGAGTAGGTAACGCCGATGTCCTTGCCCTCGATATAGTAGTCCTTGTCCCCCCATGCCATCCGGCACTCCAGCACGATGAGGGAGGGGGACTGCTTTTTGAGAGCCTCCTTGATATAGGTGTAGGTGGCCCATATGGGCTGCTGCTGGGTGGAGAAGACGTAACTCTTGACCCCTGTCTCCTCCCAGAGCACCAGCGGGCTGAAGGCGGCGTAGGCGTGGCTGGGCCCGAAGAACATCACCTCAAACTGGTCCTCCGCCTCGTTGTAGAAGCCGGCCACCTTGTTGGTCATGTCCCAGGTCCCGGACAGGGATTTCCGGGCCATCACCTTTTGGAGGGGATACAGGATCAGCCCCAGGAGGACCAGAAAGGCCGCTGTTTTCACTAAAAATTTTCGTTTATCTCCCATGATACTACCTCAAAAAGCGAAATAGGCAAAGGCCCTGACGTCATACCCGGGCCCATAGATGCCGAAGACCAGCACGATCAGCACCAGGCCCAGGTAGCAGGCCCACCGGATCACCGCCGGCCAGCGGGACACCATAGCGATGGCGTCCGTCTTCTCGTCGGCCAGGTCGAACAGGAAGAGCAGCAGCAGGACCCCCAGCAGCATAGCGATCTCCGCCGCCCCCAGATCCAGGGCGGTGACCAGCTGGCCCAGGGCCGTTTTGCAGTACAGCGCCGGACTGCCGATCCCCCACAGGGAGCGGCGGACCACATACAGCGCCTCGGCGATGCTGGCCGCCCGGAAGAAGATGAGGGAGAAGCAGGACAGGCCAAAGGTGGTTAAAATGGCCAGCAGGTGGAGAGGGGGAGACTTGGGCGGCTCCTTGGGGCGGTGGAACAGCCGCTCCAGGTTGAGGTACACCGCCTGGAGCAGCCCCCACACCACAAAGGACCACTCCGCCCCGTGCCACAGGCCGCTGAGGAAGAAGGTAATCGTGGTAAACCAGTACTGCTTCATCCTGCCCTTCCGGCTGCCTCCCAGGGGGATGTACACATACTCGGTGAACCACTGACTCAGGGAGATGTGGTTGCGCTGCCAGTAGTTGCCGATGGAGTGGGAGAAGAAGTAGGGGGATTTGAAGTTGACCATCAGGTCTACCCCCATCATCCTGGCGCAGCCCCGGGCGATGTCGGAGTAGCCGCCGAAGTCGCAGTAGATCTGAAAGGCGAAGGCGCAGGTGGCGACGACCAGAATCCCGCCCTCATAGTCCCCCAGATGCAGGTATACCGGGTCTACAATGAGTACTGCCAGCTGGTCGGCTACCACCATCTTTTTGAAGAAGCCCCAGACCATCAGCTTGGCGCCCCAGGTGACGTTTTTGTAGTCGAAGGGGTGCTCCACCTTCAGCTGGGGCAGCAGGTTGGAGGCCTTCTCGATGGGCCCGGCCACCAGCTGGGGGAAGAAGGAGACAAACAGGGCGAAGGTGATAAAGTCCCGCTCCGGCTTCAGCCTGCCCCTGTATACGTCGATGGTGTAGCTCAGCGTCTGGAAGGTATAGAAGGAGATGCCCACCGGCAGGATGATATTCAGCGCCGGGGCGGAGAAGGGGATGGACACCGCCCGGCACAGGGCGGTGAGAGTCTCGCCGAAGAAGTTCAGGTACTTAAAGAAGAACAGCAGTCCCAGGTTCATGGTCAGGCTAAGGGCCAGCAGCCATTTTTTCCACCTGGGATACCGCACCATCCCCAGGCCGCAGCAGTAGTCCACCAGGGTGGAAAAAAGGATCAGGACAATAAATTCCGGCTTCCAGCACATGTAGAAGTAGTAGCTGGAGGCGAGCAGCATATACTTCCGGAGCCGGAAGGGCAGGGCGTAATACAGCACGAAGACACAGGGAAAAAAAATCAGAAAGGACAGGGAGTTAAAGAGCATAGCGGGCCTCCAGAAGGAAGTAATTTCTTACAAGTATAGCATAAGTGTCTATGGAAAGGAAGAAAAGTTTTTGTCAATATTATGACTGCAGGGGGCGGCCTCTGCGCCGCTCCGCTTTTCCGGAGCCGCGATGCTTCCATGGAACGGGCCGGGACGGAGCCCGGCCCCTACTTGCCCCGCTTTGGAAAAGATGATATACTACAAGGCAAATGAAATCAAGGGAGACTTCCGCCATGAAAAAACTGATGGTAATCGACGGTAATTCCATCGTCAACCGGGCCTTCTACGGGGTGAGCCAGAGCCTGACCACCCGGGAGGGCCAGCCTACCAACGCCGTTTTCGGCTTTTTGAACATTTTAAATAAGCTGCTGGACGAGGAGAAGCCAGACGCCCTGTGTGTCACCTTTGACCGCTCCGCCCCCACCTTCCGGCACCTGGCCTTTGAGGGCTACAAGGCCAACCGGAAGGGGATGCCCGACGAGCTGGCCAGCCAGATGCCCATTTTAAAGGAGGTGCTGTCGGCGCTGAGGGTGCCCATGTATGAGCTGGACGGCTGGGAGGCCGACGATCTGCTGGGCACCATCGCCCGGCTGGACCAGGCCGCCGGCTGGGAGACGGCCATTGTCACCGGAGACAAGGACGCCCTCCAGCTGGTGACGGACCAGACCACTGTGAAGCTGGTGTCCACCCGCATGGGCCGCACCACCACCCGGAACGTCACCCCGGAGGCCTTCCGGGAGGAGTACGGCTTCGATCCCAGAAGCATCATCGACCTGAAGGCCCTCATGGGGGACTCCTCCGACAACTACCCGGGTGTGAAGGGGGTGGGCGAGAAGACGGCCATGGCCCTGATCCAGCTCTACCACACCGTTGCCCGCCTGTATGACCACATGCCGGATATCTGCTCCGCCCCGGACACCCCCGCCAGGCCCGGTCTTGTCAAGAAGCTGGAGGAGGGGAGGGAGAGCGCCCTGCTGTCCTACGACCTGGCCACCATCCGCACCGACGCCCCCATTGACTTTAAGCCGGAGGACAACCTGCGTCAAGCGCCGGATAACGACAGGCTGTACCAGCTGTTTTTGAACCTGGAATTTTCCAAGCTCATCGAAAAGTACCACCTTACCGCCCCCCAGGGGGAACAGGCGGTTCAATCGTATGCCCCCGCCGTGCTGGAGGGGGGCTGCTACCTGGAGACGGACATCACCCCGGAGCACGCCCGGAGCCTGCTGGAGCTGTGGCGGACCAAGGAGGCGGTCCACATTGTGGCCCTCCCCTCTCTGGATGTGGTGTGCGTAGAGTGCCACCTGAACGACGACTCCTGGAACGCCAGCCTGCTCATGGCCGGCAGGCTGGAGAACTACAACGAGATCTTGCGGGCCCTCTTCTCCGACCCGGCCATCAAAAAGGCGGCCCACGGGGTAAAAAACCTGTGCCGGGCCCTCCTCGCCGAGGAGATTACCCCCGCCGGCTTTGTCTTCGACACCGAGGTAGCCGCCTACCTCCTGGCCCCCACCGACGGCAGCTACGAGCTGGAAAAGCTGGGCTTGACCTACTACAGCGATCAGTTCCCCAAGGCGTCTGCCTACCTGGAGGAGGGGGCTTTCGGCCCCCTGTCCGACCCCGATATCCCCGCCCAGGCAATGATGCGCCACTGTCTTCTCATCGACGCCCTGCGGGAGACCCTCACCGCCCGGCTCCGGGCGCTGAATATGTGGGAGCTGTATGAGACGGTGGATCTGCCCCTGTGTCAGGTGCTGGCCGAGATGGAGACGGAGGGCTTCCTCATCGACCGGGGGGCCCTGGCGGAGTTCGGGGAGATGCTGTCCAAACGGATTGACGAGGTCCAAAAGACGGTCTACGCCCTGGCAGGGGAGGACACCTTCAATATCAACTCCACCCAGCAGCTGGGACACATTCTCTTCGACAATCTGGGCCTGCCCCCGGTGAAGAAGACCAAGACGGGTTACTCCACCAACGCCGATGTGCTGGAAAAGCTCCGGGGTCAGCACCCCATTATCGACAGCATTCTGGAGTACCGCCAGCTGACCAAGCTGAAATCCACCTATGTGGACGGTCTGGGCAAGGTGATTGGCCCCGACGGGCGTATCCACACCTCCTTCCAAAACACCGTCACCGCCACCGGGCGGCTGAGCTCCACCGAGCCCAATTTGCAGAATATCCCCATCCGTACCGAGCTGGGAGCGGAGCTGCGGAAAATGTTTGCCGCCCCCGCCGGAAAGGTGCTGGTGGACGCCGACTACTCCCAGATTGAGCTGCGCCTCCTGGCCCACATGGCGGGAGATCAGGCCATGATTGACGGCTTTAAAAGCGGCGAGGATATCCACACCATTACCGCCTCCCAGGTCTTTGACGTGTCCGTGGAGGAGGTCGCGCCCCAGATGCGAAGAAGCGCAAAAGCTGTCAATTTCGGCATTGTTTACGGCATTTCTCCCTTCTCTCTGTCCCAGGATATTGGGGTTTCTGTCCAGGAGGCCAAGGAGTATATGGACCGGTATTTCGCCCACTATGCCGGGGTGCGGGCCTATATGGACGGGGTGGTGGAGCAGGCCAGACAGGCCGGGTATGTGTCCACGTTATGGGGGCGGAGGCGGTGGATTCCTGAGATCAAATCCTCCAACTTCAACACCCGGTCCTTCGGAGAGCGGGTGGCCCTCAACGCCCCCATTCAGGGAACCGCCGCCGACATCATCAAGCTGGCCATGATCCGGGTTCGGGACCGGCTCCGGGCTGAGGGGCTGGAGGGAAAGCTGGTCCTTCAAGTCCACGACGAGCTGATTGTGGAGTGTCCGGAGGCCGAGGCTGAGGCCGTGTGCAGGCTGGTGGAGGAGGAGATGGAAGGGGTGGCCGCCCTGTCTGTCCCGCTCATCGCCGAGACTCACGCCGGGAAAACCTGGGCGGAGGCCCATTGAAGCTTACGTCCCGCCCGCAGGCAAAATGGCCCCTTGGGCAAAGGGGCTCCGCCCGAGGGGCGGTGGGGATTGTATTTTGCGGAGCAAAATATGCAAAGGAAGCATTGCTTTGCAATCCTTCAGTACTTCGTATGTTCGCTGCGTGAGCACAATCCTCGGTCAGCCTTGCGGCAGACAGCTCCTTTGCCAAAGGAGCCTTGCCCTGCGGGGACGGGGGATTAAGAGATGGACAGGAGGAAAGACGATGACAAGAGAGGAGCAGAAGCTTGCCCGGGAGCTGAAAAAGCCTCTGGCGAAAACCTGCAGGGAGGTCGGGAAAAAGCGGGGCTGGAAGACCATCGCCGGGAGTCAGTACCAGGTCCGGGAGGGGATGCTGTACGTTCTGATGGTCACCCAATCGGTCTGGGACTGTCATGCCTTAAAGGTGAACCTGTATTTTAAGCCGGTGGCTTTGGACGAGATATACTGGGAGGTCTTTCAGATGGCGGATGTGGCGGCGGAGCAGCCCTTCAGCTTCCATGTCAGAGGGGCCTTTACCGCCCGGGGCCTTTGGCTGCCCAACTGGAAGGCGGAGATTGCAAGCCTGGAGGAGCTGGAGAACGTAGTGGAGGGAATTTTTGACCAGGCGGAGGAGAGGGTGGCAGAGAACCAGTTCCCCGACGTCGCCTCCTTCCGTCTCCGGCTGGAGGCGGAGGACCGTGACCACCACGCTTTGAGCATCATCCTCTGCCTGCTGCTGGAGGAGAAGTACCCCGAGGCCATGGAGGCCATCCAGGCCGCCCTGGACCGGGGCGACAGAGGCAGCTTTTCCCGGGAAAACGGGCGGAGGAGCATTATGGAGGACGCCCGGGACTGGTGCGCCGCCCGGCTTTGACCACTTATCCGCTAAAAACGACCGACTATCTCAAATCCCTTGCGGGGAGGAATTTTCTCTGATACACTGAGGATAACTGAAAAGAATTGGCCCGCCCAGGTGGTCGGGCCCCACAGGACAGGAGGTTATCCCATGAAAAACCGCGCCGATCAAATTTTGCTGGCAGTCTTTCTGCTCACACTGGCCCCTTACGCGGCCTTTTTCGTGTACTGCTTTTCAGAACTCCCGCTTAGCGTTACACCCCCACAGCAGGCGCTGCTTCTGTATTCCCACGGTATCCCCATGTTTTTCTTACAGCTGATGCTGTGCCGGACGGCAAAGCTGCGCTGGAGACTGCTCATTCCTCTGCTTTTGCTGTTGATTCCCGGGCTTGTTTTTACCAGCGCTGCCGGATGGCATGTGATAGCATGGGTTCTGTTTGGCTTTTGGTGTATCGCCCCGGTGATTGGCTGCGTCCTGGCCTGGGCGGCTTATGGGCTTGGGCGGCGCGCGACAAGGAGAGGAGGGGGGCCGCTGTGAGGAATCAGAAATTGCTCCTCGGACTTCTGATTGTCCTGTTTTCCGGGCTGTGCCTGGTGATGCTGGTGTTCAACGGCGCTATCTACTCTCTGGTAGGGCTGGCCACCCTGATTCCCGCCTTGATTCTCCCCTCCGCCCCCTTCTGCGTGCTCCAGCTGGCCCTGTGCAGGTACTGCAAGGGGCAGCTGCTGCCAAAGCTTCCAATCCTGATTTCGCTGCTGGGCGTTGTTGGAGGCCTGGGCTATATGGTGGAGTCCAGCAACATTGAGGCGCTGGCTGGATTCTTCGTCCTGGTCCCCTCCCTGCTGGGCCTGGTTGGCTGCGGGATGGGCTGGCTGATCTGGCGCTTCTCCCAAAGGCATCTGTATTAAAGGGGGGGATTTTCTTGGAGAAAGCCATTTATATCGTCTTCTCTGCCACCCCCACCGGGATGGGCGGCATCATCCGCAGGGCGACCCGAAACCGATACAACCACGTGTCCCTCTCCCTCAGCCGGGACATCCACAAGATGTATACCTTTGCCAGGCTCCACCGGGATATCCCCTTGTATGGCGGCTTTGTGGTGGAGTCTATCCTGCGGTATCAGTCCTTCACAGGGGCGGCAAGGGTGAAAATTTGCCGGGTGGAGGTGCCTGAACCACAGCTTACCTGCCTCCACAACTACCTGGAGCGGCTTTGGAACGAGCGGGAGGAGTATATCTACAATACCCCTGCCGCCCTGGCCTCTCTGCTCCACCTGCGGCCCGCCATCTCCAAGGCGTATACCTGCGTCACCTTTGTGCAGGAGGTGCTGGCCCGCTTCCGGCTGGCCGGGGTGCGGGAGAGCGACAGCCCCACCGTCCGGGCGCTGGAGCGCCGGCTGGCCCCCTATGTCATCTATGAAGGGTCTGCCCCTGCCGCTGCCGGGGACTGGGGGGAGGACACTTACCCGGTTCAGACCACCACCCGCTACGCATTTTACACTACCGCCCGCCACTTCGGCCGGCTGGCCCTGCGTGTATTGGAGGGGATCGCCTGATGATAGACAAGAACAAGCGGGCCGCCCTGGCCGTCGTGCTGGTGACGGCGGGCTGCCTGGCCATGGCCTGGGTGGAGGGAGCGCTCCGGCCCGTCTATCCGGTGAAATCCGCCCTGAAAATCGCCGTCTTTCTGGGCTGCGCCGGGCTGTACACCCTGTTCAGCCGGGACCTTGCGCCCTTCCGGATATTCCGGCGGCCCAGGCAGATCAAGCTCGCCACCCTGCTGGCGGCGGGGGTGCTGGTTTTCCTCCTGGGGGGCTACCTGCTGCTGTCCCCCTGGCTGGACCTGTCCGCCATCCCAGCCAACCTGGCCGCCAAGGAGGGGATCACCGCAAAGACCTTCCCTCTGGCCGCTGCCTATATTACCCTGTGCAACTCCCTGCTGGAGGAGTTTTTCTTCCGGGGGTTCGCCTTTCTCACCCTGTACCGCTTGGGGTACACAGGGCTGGCCTATGGCTTCTCCGCCCTGGCCTTCGCCCTGTATCA
>JAAWEX010000044.1 GCA_022794495.1 Lawsonibacter sp.
TTTTGTCCCTGCTGTTCCGGGGCTTCTCCAAGGCCATCAAGGACAAGGAGACCATGGACGGCCGGGACCTGGCCATCGCCCTGGACTTCGGCGTAGCCGCCGCCTACAAGGCGGTGATGAAACCCGCCGAGGGCACCATCCTCACCGTCTCCCGGCTGGCCGCCGCCCGGGCCGCCGGCTGCGCCCGGGAGGACGGCTCCTTCGAGGGGGTGCTGGAGGCCGCCATCCAGGAGGGCCAGGAGGCCCTGGCCCACACCATCGACCAGAACCCGGTGCTGAAAAAGGCCGGGGTGGTGGACGCCGGCGGCAAGGGCTTCCTTGTGATCCTCCAGGGGATGCTGGACGAGGTCCGGGGCCTGCCCATGCCGGAGGACGCCGGCGAGGAGGGCCCTGCCCCCAGCGACAAGGCCGACTTCGAGGCCGTCAATGTGGAGGACATCACCTTTGCCTTCGATACGGTGTTCATCGTCCGCAAGTTCAAGGAGGATGCCGACCTGGAGCCCTTCCGGAAGTATCTCAACTCCATCGGCGACAGTCTGGTCATCGGCGAGGACGACGAGGCCTTTAAGGTCCACGTCCACACCAACACCCCCGGCAGCGCCCTGAACGAGGCTCAGAAATACGGCGTGCTGGAGCTGGCCAAGATCGAGAACATGCGCACCCAGGCCGAGGACCTGGCCGCCGGCAAGCACGTGCAGAGCACCGACGATCTGGAGGCCGTCGAGGCCGAGCTGGAGAAAGGCGCCGCCCCCGTCCACGCGGCCCCGGAGAAGAAGTTCGGCTATGTGGCGGTGTGCGCCGGCGCCGGACTGGAGGCCGTCTTCCAGGACCTGGGCGTAGACGGCCTGGTGGGGGGCGGACAGACTATGAACCCCTCCACCCAGGATATTTTGAAGGCCATCGACGCCACCCCGGCGGAGACTGTCTACGTCCTGCCCAACAACAAGAATATTATCATGGCCGCGGAGCAGACCATTCCCCTGTGCGAGGACAAGAAGGTGGTGGTCCTGCCCACCAAGACGGTGCCCCAGGGAATTTCCGCCATGCTGTGCGCCGACCCCGACGCCAGCGAGGAGGACAACACCGCCGCCATGACCGAGGGCTTTTCCAATGTCCACACCAGCGAGATCACCTATGCCGCCCGGGACTCTGACTTCGATGGCTTTGCCATCCACCAGGGGGACTACCTGGCGCTGGAGGAGCACCAGCTCTTCGGCACCGACCAGGACCTGTCCGCCATGCTGGAGCGGCTCGCCCGGTCCGGAAGCCACCAGAATGCGGAGTTCATCTCCATCTTCTACGGCGAGGACGTCACCGAGGAGCAGGCCCAGGAGGCGGAGAGGATTTTTGCCGCCGCCTGCCCCAAAGCCGAGATCACCCTTTTGGCCGGAGGCCAGCCGGTGTACTACTATATGATTTCCGCGGAGTGAGAATGGGCAGAACGAGAGACGCGCGGCCCGAGGAAACGCTGGGAATTTATATCCACATCCCCTTCTGCCGCAGCAAATGCGACTACTGCGATTTCTACTCCCTGGCGGACCAGGCGGGCCGGATGGACGACTATCAGAGGGCGCTGCTGGCCCATTTGAAGGAGACAGCCCCTCTGGTGCGGGACTTTACGGCGGACACGGTCTATTTTGGCGGAGGCACCCCCAGCTTCTACGGAGAGAAGCGCCTGCGGGAGCTGCTGGCGGCGGTTAAAAAATACTACCGGCTGGAGAAAGGGGCGGAGATCACCTTTGAGGCCAACCCGGACAGCGTGGACTTCAAGACCCTGCGGGCCTTGCGGCGGGCTGGCTTCAACCGGGTGTCCTTCGGGATTCAGTCGGCCTGTCCGGCGGAGCTGGCGGCAGTCCGCCGGCCCCATACCGTGGAACAGGGGGACGAGGCTGTCAGTGCAGCCCGAAAGGCCAAGCTGGCCAACCTGTCGCTGGATCTGATCTACGGCCTGCCCGGCCAGACCCTCTCCAGCTGGCAGGAGACGGTGGAGCACGCTCTGGCCCTGGGGCCGGAGCACCTGTCCTGCTACGGGCTGAAGGTGGAGGAGGGCACTCCCCTCGCCGCCCGCGCGGCGGCTGGAGAGGTCCTCCCCAGCGACGACGCCCAGGCCGACATGTACCTGTGGGCGGTGGAGCGGCTGGCCCAGGCGGGCTATGAGCAGTATGAGATCTCCAACTTCGCAAGGCCGGGCTTCGCCTCCCGGCACAACCTGCGCTACTGGCTGCTGCGGCCCTATATCGGCTTTGGTCCGGGGGCCCACTCCGACTTCGGCGGCCGGCGCTACGCCTGGGTCCGGGATCTGGACGGATACCAGAAGGGTGTGCTGGAGGGCGGCGAGCTGCTGGACAGCCAGGACCTGATCCCCCACAAGGAGCGGAGCGGCGAGTATCTTATGCTGGCCTTGCGCACCGCCTGGGGCATCGAGGAGTGGGAGTACCGGGGGCGCTACTTTATGGACTTCAGTCCTATCGAGGACCGGCTTGTCCAGTTTCAGGCCCAGGGCTGGGCGGAAAAAACGGGAGAGGGCCGCTGGCGGCTGACCCCCAAAGGCTTCCTGGTTTCCAACCAGCTGATCGGCGACCTGCTGGAGCGGCAGGAGAAGGCCCGGCTGGACGAGCTGCTGCCCAAGGTGCAGGCCCGGTTTCAGGGAAAGAAGTAGAGGCCGCCCAGGCGGGCGGCCCCTGGCGGCGTAGCAGCATCTGATTCCCCGTAAATGACATGAAATTTCTTAAGTATCGGACAGTGAAAGGGAAAATTTTTCCCCGCTGTCCGTCCTTTTTTACAATTTGTTCATAAGCCGCGCAATTTTTGTTGCACACTGGTTATAATAGTGCTATAATATATGCGGTTTGCTATGCCCCGCCGGGCGTTCAGAACGCTGCGGGGCTCTATTATGATTTTACATATGGCCCAGGCCATATCTCTGATAGTTTCCAAGCTTTGGAAGAGAGGGTGCAGTCATTTGACCAAGTATCTCATTCACGGAGGAAATCCCCTCCATGGAACCATTCAGATCAGCGGCGCGAAAAATGCCGCTGTCGCCATTATTCCCGCCGCCCTGCTGGTAGACGGCGTGTGCCGCATCGAAAACGTCCCCCAGATCAGCGATGTGACGCTGATTCTGCAAATCCTGCGCGAGCTCGGCGCAGATGTCCACACCGTCAATAAAACCACCATCGAGGTAGATTGCTCCCATATCCGCAACCGCCAGGTCCCCTATGAGCTGGCCCGGAAAATTCGCGCCAGCTATTACCTTGTAGGGGCGCTTCTGGGCCGGTTCAGCTGGGCGGAGGTCCCCCTGCCCGGGGGCTGCGACCTGGGCGGCCGGCCTGTAGACCAGCACATCAAAGGCTTTGTGTCCATGGGGGCCGAGGTAGAGGTGCGAAACGGCCTCATCGACGCCCACGTGCCCAACGGAGCCCGCCTGTCCGGAGGACAGGTCTATCTTGACATCGTCTCGGTGGGGGCCACCATGAATATCATGCTGGCCGCCGTCCTGGCCGGGGGCTTCACCGTCATCGAAAACGCCGCCAAGGAGCCCCATATCGTGGATCTGGCCAACTTCCTCAACTCCATGGGGGCCGACATCCGGGGCGCCGGCACCGACGTCATCAAAATCCGGGGGGTAGAGCGGCTGCGGGGCGGCTCCTACTCCATCATCCCCGACCAGATTGAGGCAGGCACCTACATGGCCGCCGTGGCCGCCGCCGGGGGCGAGGTGGTCATCCGGAACGTGATTCCCAAGCACCTGGACTGCATCACCGCCAAGCTGGTGGAGATGGGGGTTGAGGTGGAGGAGCTGGACGACGCCCTCCGCCTGCGCCGGGTGGGCCCCATGAGCCGGGTGAATGTGAAAACTATGCCCTACCCCGGCTTTCCCACCGACATGCAGCCCCAGATTGCCGCCGCCCTGTGCGTGGCCCAGGGCACCAGCGTCCTCACCGAGGGGGTGTGGGACAACCGCTACCGCTATGTGGACGAGTTCCGCCGCATGGGGGCCCAAATCCAGGTGGACGGCAAGGTGGCCGTCATTGAGGGGGTGGACCACCTGACGGGGGCCCCGGTCCACGCCTGCGACCTGCGGGCCGGAGCCGCCATGGTCATCGCCGGTCTGGCCGCCCAAGGGACCACCGAGATCGACGGCATTCACCACATCGAGCGGGGCTACGAGACCATTGTCGAGAAGCTGGCCGCTGTGGGGGCTGACATCCGCACTGTCACCGTGCCCGGCGAGGAAGACCAGTCTCAGGCGGGATGATAAAAATGACAGACGGGCGGCCGTTGGCCGCCCGTTTTTCAAAGGAGAGAACAATTTGCTGACCTTTACCACCCTTGCCAGCGGCTCGCTGGGCAACGCCGGGCTGGTGTCCTGCGGGGACACCCATATTCTGCTGGACGCGGGCATCTCCGCCAAACGGATCACCGCCGGCCTGGCGGAGCTGGGGGTGAAGCCCCACCAGCTGTCGGCTGTCCTCCTCACCCACGAGCACAGCGACCACGTCTCCGGCCTGCGGGTGCTCACCAAAAAGGCGGGGGCTCCCATCTACGCCACCCGCCCCACCTGCCGGGAGTGGTATCGAAAAAACCGCTGCGACCAGGTAAGGGACCTGTTTCAGCCCATCAAGGCGGGGGACGGGGTGCAGATCGGCGCTCTGTGGGCGGAGTCCTTCCCCACGCCCCACGACGCGGCGGGCAGCGTGGGCTGGTCCATCGCCGGGGAGGGGGGCCGCATGGTGCTGTGCACCGACCTGGGCTACGTCACCGAGCCGGTCCGCCGGGCGGCGGCGGGCTGCGACCTGCTGGTGTGCGAGACCAACCACGATGTGGACTGGGTCAAATCCAGCCCCTACCCCTACTACTTAAAACAGCGCATCCTGGGGGACTACGGCCACCTGTCCAACGAGGCGGGGGCGGAGCTGGCCGCCTTTGCGGTGGAGTCCGGGACCCGGGCGGTCATCCTGGCCCACCTGTCCCAGACCAACAACACCCCTGTCCGGGCCTATGACACGGTCGCCCTGCGGCTGCTGGCTATGGGCTGCAACCCGGAGCGGGATATCTCCCTGTCCGTCGCCCCCGCCGGCAGTCCCGGGCAGACCTTTGCCCTGGGAAGGGAGGCGGCGGTGTGCTGAGCGTCTATCTTATCTGCGTGGGCAAGCTGAAGGAGAAATTTTATAAGGACGCCTGCGCCGAGTATATCAAGCGCTTGTCCCCCTATTGCAGGCTGACAGTGGTGGAGATTCCCGAGGCCAAGCTGTCCAAGGAACCCACCCTGGGGGAGATTACCGGGGCTCTGGCCAAGGAGGGGGAGGCCATCCGGGCCAAAATTCCACCGGGCTCCCGCGTCGCCGCCCTGTGCGTGGAGGGCCGGATGCGCTCCAGTGAGGAAATTCCCCAGATGTTTCCCGTTCCGGGCCGCAGTCCGGAGAAGCATATGGTTTTCCTCATCGGCGGCAGCTACGGCCTGCATCCCTCCATCAAGGCAGAGGCCAACACCCAGCTGTCCATGTCCCCCATGACCTTCCCCCACCACCTGGCCCGGGTCATGCTCCTGGAGCAGATCTACCGGGCCTTTAAGATCAAAGAGGGGTCGGCCTACCATAAATAAAACGGCCCCGTCTCAATGAAACGGAGCCGCCCCACAGCTTGACATGCCCATAAAAATGTGCTATGCTACAGCTGTGTAGGGGAATCGCCCAGCGCTGGCGGTTTGGCCCTAACAGGGAAAATTTCTTAATACAAGGCTAAGAAACCGTCACCGTGCAGGGTGGCGGTTTCACTTTACTCTGACTTGAATGGTTACTGTGAATCCACCAACGCGGAATGTAACTGTCAATGTCATCGTGCTCACCCCCTTTGCAGAGGTGTGCCAAAACCGCCTCGCCTTAACCGGCGTTCCCTTGTGTCGAATTATAGCAGCATCTGCCGTCCTCGGTGACAAACCAAATCCGGGACTCCACAGACCCGAAGCACAGCTTTTTGAGAATCGTCCGCCGGCCATTGACAAACTCCCTCTCCGGCGGACAGTGGAGCCAGGAACCAGCCCAAAAATTCCTCATGCTTTCACCCCTGTCAAATCGAAGGGCGGGGTGTACTCCTCCTTCGCACTTGTCCGCTCCTGGGTGAAGCCCGCCAGGCCTAAATTCTCCATATATTCCTGCGCCGCCCGCATCTCCCCGGGGCGCAGGCGGCGGTTCAGCTCCGGGACAGCGGTCAGGTCCCCCCAGGGGGTGTACTGGCTCATGAGGGAGAACCACACAGTCCCCGGCGGAAAAGCCCCGGCCACCCAATCCATCACTGCCTTGGCCTGCTTCACCTGACCGGGAAGGATCAGATGACGTATCATCGTCCCTTTTAATAACAGCCCGTTATCATCAAACCGGCAGGGTCCGGTCTGACGGACCATCTCCCGGATGGCGGCCCGTGCAGTTTTCGGGTAGTCCGAGGCCCCGGAATACCGCTGGGCGGCGTCCGTGTCCAGATACTTCAGGTCGGGGAGGTAGATGTCAATCTTTCCTTCCAGCCTCTGAAGAGTCTCCACTTTGTCATATCCTCCAGTATTGAATACAACAGGTATAGAGGGCCGCCAGCCCTCCAGCAGGCCGGCGAGGGTGTGGGCGTAGTGGGTGGGGTTGACGAAGTTCAGGTTGTGGGCCCCCTGATCAATGAGCGCCTGGCAAATCTCACGCAGCCGCTCCGGGGTGACCGCTCTGCCAAAATCCTGGCGGCTGATCTTCTCGTTCTGGCAGAACACGCAGCCCAGGGAGCAGCCGGAAAAAAACACGGTTCCAGAGCCCCTCGTGCCCGAGATGGGCGGCTCTTCCCAGTGGTGGAGGGCGGCTCTGGCCAGAACGGGAAGCTCCGGCATCCGGCAGCACCCCTCTCCCCCGGCCTCGCTGCGCCGCGCTCCGCAGCTCCGGGGACACAAATTGCAGATCATAGGGTTCCTCCTCTCAGAAATGCCCCAGACGGTCTGCCACCAGAGGGACAAAGCTCTGAAAGGCGTTGGGGACAGCGTAGATGTCCCGCAGGGCCCGCCGGCCGGCCCAGACCCAGCCCTCGGGCAGGTTCGGGCTGTCCAGCTCCCCGGCCAGAGCGGTCATATGCCACTCGATATGGGTGAAGATGTGTTTTCCCCGCCCCGCCTTCTCCAGCTTGGGGACAGCCAGCCCCCACCGGGCCGGCCAGTCCACATCTCCCTCCAGCTCGTTGGGATACTCCCACAGCCCAGCCAGCAGACCCCGCCCCGGCCGGCGGCGAAGGGCCACGCTGTCCCCGCAGAAGAGGAGATAAACAGTGCGCTTCTCCACCCTTCGGGCTTTCTTGATCCCCTTGACGGGCAGCTCCCCGGTGCGCCCATCCTGAAAGGCCCGGCACAGGTGGGCCGCCGGGCACTTTTCGCACAGCGGCGCGCCGTTGGGCAGGCAGACAGTGGCCCCCAGCTCCATCAGGGCCTGGTTAAAATCACCGGGGGCGTCCAGGGGGATCGCCTCAGTCAGAGCGGCCGTCACCCGCTTCTTCATGGCGGGCGTCGAGATATCCCCCTCATCTCCGGTGATTCGGGCGGCCACCCGCAGGACGTTGCCGTCCACCGCCGGGACGGGCAGCCCAAAGGCGATGGACGCGATGGCCCCGGCGGTGTAGTCCCCCACTCCGGCCAAGGCCCGGATATCTTCATAAGTATTTGGGAATACTCCGCCGTGACAGGTCATGATTTGTTCTGCCGCTTTTTGCAGATTTCGGGCCCGGCTGTAGTAGCCCAGCCCCTGCCACAGCTTCATAAGCTGGTCCTGAGGCAGGCTGGCCAGGCTGGCCACAGAGGGGGCCGCCTCTAAAAAGCGGCGGTAGTAGTCCAGCACCGCCGCCACCCTGGTCTGCTGGAGCATGACCTCGGAGACCCACACGTGGTAAGGGGTAGGGTCGCTTCGCCAGGGGAGGGTGCGTGCGTTCTCCCGATACCAGATCAGCAGGGGAATTGGTAATTTTTGCAGTTTGTCCAAGGCGGGCCTCCTCTTTGCCGGTCAATTTGGCTTTTGATACGACGTCCGGGGCCCGGCGGCAGTCCGAACCCAAAACAATCAAAAATACGCTCAGAATCATAAGTAATTTCTAATGTTACACATAATGGATTTGGGGATGGCGTTTCCCGCGCTGGAGTGGTAAAGTCTTTGACAGAGCAAGGGTTGAAAATACAACCAGAAGCCGGCTGCCGCTCTTGCCGGCAACTCAACTGATTTTTAATCTTTGTCTCCATCATTCCTTTTTCATCCATCCTTCCAGATCACCACACAGGGACGCCCCGTCGGGGCGCCCCTGTGTGGTTTTCGTCTTACTCCAGCATCTGTACAACCTCGAAGACCAGGCCGTCGCAGTGCTCCTTTCTGGGGATGCCCGCGTCGTGGGATTTCTTCAGCAGAGCGGCGCAGTTGATCTCCCCGTGGCCGTCCAGAAATTTGCGCCGGAGAGCGTCAGCCTGCTCCGGGGGATAGTCTTTCATACCCAGCACCATCAGCGCCCCGGTGAGGGTTCCGCATACGGAGCCGCACCGCATTCCGGAGCCAAAATTGGCCCCCAGGGCGCAGGCCTGCTCCTCGGTCAGGCCCATCTCCTCCGCAAAGGTGACCAGGACAGCCTGGCAGCAGTTGAAATGTACATCGGTGCGGGCCCGGAGCTCTTGGGCTTTTTCTAAGTGTGTCATATTTTTGCCTCTTTTCTTATTTTATTTTGTCCAATACCATTTGCTCGTAGCGCAGGAAGGCATATCCGGCCTTCTGATAGAAGTGTACCGCCCCCTGGTTGGCCTGGGTGACCTCCAGCCGGAAGCGGCGGGCAGCGGGGTACTCCTGCTCCAGCCAGGCCATAACCTGGGCCCCCAGCCCCCGGCGGCGGTATTCCTCCTTCAGGAATATCTCCTCAAGAAAGACGCACCGGCCCCCCACCTCGGCGGAGTAGCACTGGGTGAGGTACATGTAGCCGGCGGGCTTGTCCTCCCACTGGATGAGCAGGCCCCGGAGCAGGGGCTCGGCGGGGCTGGCGGCATCTTGGAAGGACCGCTCTAAAATGGCGGCGTCCACCGGGTGGTCCACCGCGTCGCTGCGGTAGAAGACCTGGACCATGGGGACCACCAGGTCGTGGTCCTCTGGTGTCAGGTCTCGAAAGGTAAGCATAAACTCACTCCTGTCTGTTTTATAACCCGTCAAAATATACAGGTTCTTATCAGCCGTGCCACAGAAAAATGCTTTGGGTTCAAATAATCCACGCCATCATCAATCAAAGAAAAGCTTTCAAAGTCGAAGGGGATATTCTCGTCGTCCATAAAATCATCGTCAATCCAAAGGATACCAGAAAACTCCTGGGGAAGCAAGTCAATCCGGGAGCATTGCAGCGCCTCCTCCCTGAAATCGGGCACCGGCAGATAGACCATCCCATAGCCGGCAGTGTCCTTCCGGAATTTTTCCAGGTGCCCGCTCAGGACAAAGCTCCATCTGTAGTCGGAGGAGACATAGGCTACGACATTGGCCAGAATTGCCTCCACCGCCTCATAAATCGGGTCTATGTCAGGGTCGTAATAGACAGTAAGCCAGTGAAACGCCTTGCTGCCTCCGCCCTCGCCGTATACAAAATAGTGTTCAACAAAGGCCTCCAGCCATCCGCTGAGGGAGATATCGGCTTTGCAGGGCTCCGGCTCCTGACTGAAAAACTCACTGAGATCAAGCACGCTGATCCCCCCTTTTTGTCAGTTGAAGATATCCGGCGTGTCGGCGAAGAGCTGGCGCACCCGCTCCCAGACGGGGCGGTTTTCCGGCCGGGACAGCCGGGGGTCCTCCTCCAGCAGGGACCGGGCGGCCTCCTGGGCCTCGCTGAGCAGGCGCATGTCTCCGGCCAGGTCGGCCAGCTTCATCTGGGGCAGGCCGTGCTGCCGGTTGCCGAAGAAGTCCCCCGGCCCCCGGGCCTTCAGGTCCTCCTCAGAAATTTTAAAGCCGTCGGTGGTGGAGGCCAGGGTGTGCAGCCGCTCCATGGCCTCCAGGCTGCGGGTGCCGGTGATGAGTACGCAGTGGGAGGGGTGCTCTCCCCGGCCCACCCGGCCCCGGAGCTGGTGGAGCTGGCTGAGGCCGAAGCGGTCAGCGTTCTCGATGATGATGAGGGAGGCATTGGGCACGTCCACCCCCACCTCCACCACGGTGGTGGCCACCAGCACCTGGGTCTGGCCGTCGGCGAATGCGGACATGGCCTCCTCCTTCTCCCTGGGCTTCATTTTCCCATGGAGGATGCCCAGCCGCAGGTCGGGGAAAACCTCCTTTTGCAGCTTCTCTGCGTAGGTCTTCACCGCCTTCAGGTTCAGGGCGGGGGACTCCTCTCCCGGGAGGGCGGCGTCCGGGTTCTCCTCCACAGCGGGGCAGATAATATACACCTGCCGCCCCTCGGCCGCCTGCTTGCGGACAAAGCCGTACATCCGCTGGCGCTTGTCCTCCCGGACCACATAGGTAGCGACAGGGGTGCGGCCGGGGGGGAGCTGGTCGATGACGGAGACGTCCAGGTCGCCGTAGATGATGAGGGCCAGGGTCCGGGGGATGGGGGTGGCGGACATAACCAGCACATGGGGGGCGGTTCCCTCCCCGCTCTTGGCGGCCAGGGCGGCCCGCTGGGCCACGCCAAACCGGTGCTGCTCGTCAGCCACGATGAGGGCCAGCCTGCGGAAGGTCACGCCCTCCGAGATGAGGGCGTGAGTGCCCACCACAAAGTCGATCTCCCCCGACTCCAGGGCCGCCCGAACCTGTTTCTTCTCCGCCGCCCGCATAGAGCCGGTGAGCAGCCCCACCCGCACCCCGGCGGGAGAGAGCAGGGCGGATAGGGACTTGTAGTGCTGCTCGGCCAGCACCTCGGTGGGGGCCATCAGGGCAGTTTGACAGCTGCTTCCGGCGCACAGCCAGCCGGCATAGGCGGCTACGGCGGTTTTGCCCGAGCCCACATCCCCCTGTACCAGCCGGTTCATGGGCCGCTGGCCGGCCATATCCGCGGCCGCCTCGTCCATCACCCGGCTCTGGGCCTGAGTTGGGGCGAAGGGGAGAAGCGCCAGAAAATCCTCCTTCGGCCGGGGCGGGACAGGAATCCCCGCCCCCTCCCGGCCCCGGCGTTCCTTGAGAAAGCTGAGGCCCGCTGCCAGATAGAACAGCTCCTCAAAGGCCAGCCGCCGCCGGGCCAGCTCCAGCGCCTTCTCGTCCTCGGGGAAGTGGATGTTTTTCAGGGAGAACTCCGCCGCCGCCAGGCTGTGGGCCTGGCGGATGTGCTGGGGCAGGGTCTCGGGCAGCCCCTCGGCGCAGGGCAGGGCCTGGCGGGTGAGCGCGGCCAGCAGATGGTTGCTGATCCCCGCCGTCAGCCGGTAGACGGGCATGATGCAGCCGGTAAAGGACTGCCTGTCCGCCCGCTCGAAGATGGGGTTCACCATGGTCCGCCGCCGGCCCTGGACCTCGACTGCACCGTAGAAGATGTACTCCTCCCCCGCCCGTATGGCCCGCTCGACGTAGCTCTGGTTGAAAAAGGTGAGGTGCACAGCCCCGGTGTGATCCACTGCCTTCACCTGAACCAGCTCCAGCCCCTTCCGTATCCGGGAGAGCCGGGGGTGCTCCGCCGCCATGGCGGCCACGCACACCCGCCCCTCCAGGGGGGCCTCGGCCACGGCGTAGACCTTGCGCCGGTCTTCGTAATCTCTGGGATACCAGGCGAGGAGGTCTCCGGCGGAGGTCAGGCCCAGCTTCTCCAGCTTTTTGGCCCTGGCCTCTCCCACGCCGGGGAAATCGGTGAGGGGGGTGTCTCGGGTGACCGCCATGGGAAAGACCTCCTTCCGCGCAGTTTTTTCTATCTTACCACAGCTTGGCCGGGGAGTAAAGGCGAAGAATGGGGCTTGCCACAGAGAACAAAGGCCGGTATAATGAGGGGAAACGGCGTGCCCGGTGGTCACGCCCTACATACGCATATCCGGCCTTTCTGTAGGGCGCGACGACCCGGCGCGCCGCTGTGAACAGGCTTGCCCGAAACATGAAAGGAGTATCGCCATGTCTGAATGCATTTTAAACCTCCTCCCCCTGCACGAGGGGGAGCGGGAGGAATTTGAGGCCATCGCCCCCGACGCTGTCCACGTTTACGCCGGCCGCAGCACCGCCACACCAGAGCAGATTGCCTCCGCTACCGTCATCTTCGGCTGGCCCCGGCCGGAGGCTATGGGCGGAGCCGCCAGCCTGCGGTGGTTTCAAAGCATGTGGGCGGGCACTGACGAGTATGCGGGCAAGCTTCCGGAGGGGGTGCTGTTCACCTCCTCCAGCGGTTCCAACAGCCGCAGCGTGGCTGAGCACATGCTCACCAGCCTGCTGGCCGTCTGCCGCCGCCTGCCCGCCTATCGGGACAGCCAGCGCGCCCACCTGTGGAAGGACGAGGGAGCCATGAAGACCATTTTGGGCGCCTCTGTCCTGGTGGTAGGGGCGGGCCATGTGGGCTCCGACTTCGCCAAACTGTGTCAGGGCCTGGGCGCCAGGACCATCGGCCTGAAGCGCACCGCCTCCGGCCCCATCGAGGGCTTTGACCAGGTGCGGACCATGGACGAGCTGGACGCCCTCCTCCCCCAGGCCGACGTGGTGGCCCTGGCCCTCCCCCACTCCCCCCAGACGGTCCGCCTGATGAACCGGGGGCGCATCGCCCGGATGAAGGACGACGCCATCCTCATCAACGCCGGCCGGGGGTCTGTCCTGGACCAGGACGCCCTGGTGGAGGCGATGAGGGCCAGCAGGCTGTGGGGGGCGGCCTTGGATGTCACCGACCCGGAGCCCCTCCCCCCTGACAGCCCCCTGTGGGATGTGCCCAATCTGCTCCTCACCCCCCATGTGGCCGGGGGGATGCGCCTGGAGATCACCCGCCGGAAATGCGTGGAAATGGCCCAGGAGAACCTGCGCCGGTATCTGGCCGGGGAGAAGCTGGTGAATCAAGTTCTATGAAAAACAATTCCCCGGCCTCAAGCCGGGGAATTGCTCTAATCCTTCCAGTCCCACCAGTTCTGCTTATCGGGCGGGCATTGGCCGTACTCGGCGTAGTGGACCGCCAGGCGGTAGACGTAGAGCACACAGCGGTCCACCTGACAGCCCTGGGCCAGGCAGCTTCTCTGATAGAGCTCCTCCGGGTCCCGGCCCCTGAGAGACTCCAGGGTGGAACAGCCGATGCGCGCCAGGTGCCTGGCCATGCGGGCCCCCACGCCGGGGATGGCCTCCAGCTCAGATTTCGCTCTCATGCAGGAAACACCTTGCTCAGCTCGATAAAGCAGCCGTCCAGG
>JAAWEX010000045.1 GCA_022794495.1 Lawsonibacter sp.
CGGGCGCTGCCTTATCAGGAGCTGCTGCTGTTTACCCCCTTCCAGCCCACGGGGGACGCCCCCTGCGGGGTGTCGCTGCTGCGGTCTATGCCCTTTATGGCCGGGATCCTGCTGAAAATTTTTCAGGCCACTGGTCAGAATTGGGAGCGGGCGGGCAGCCTCCGCTTCGCCGTGGTGTGTAAGCCCGGGGAGGGCGAGGAGGCCTTCGCCCAGGAGCGGTGCGGGCAGATCGCCCAGGAGTGGTCCGCCGCCATGCAGGCGGGACGGGATGGCTCCGTCCGGGACTTTGTGGCAGTGGGCGACGTGGACATCAAGGTCATCGGGGCGGACAGCCCGGTTCTGGACAGCGAGGTCCCGGTGCGGCAGATTCTGGAGCAGCTGGTGGCCCGGACGGGTATCCCGCCGTTTATGCTGGGGCTGTCCTGGTCGTCCACCGAGCGGATGAGCGCCCAGCAGGCCGACCTGCTCACCAGTGAGGTGACCGCCATCCGGCGGACGGTGGAGCCGGCCCTGTGCCGGGTGGCCGAGCTGTGGCTGCGGCTCCACGGGTTTGGCGGGGAGGCGGAGATCCTCTGGGAGGACATCAACCTGCAGGACATCGTGGAGGAGGCCAAGGCGGAGCTCTATCGGGCTCAGGCGGAAAAATTGAGGAGGGAGATTCCGTGAAAATTATGAAAGCGACGGAGGGCGGCGAAGGCGCAGCCCTGGCGGCTGGCGATCTGGAGCTGATCGGGGCGCTGGCCCGGCGGCCCCTGGCGGCGGAGGAGGTGTATACCTTTTCAGTACGGCTGTGCGACAACGAGATCGACCGGGATTTTGAGCGGTTCGCGTCCCAGACCCTGGAGGAGCTGGCCCCCCTGTTTGTGGGGAAAAGCGGCATCTTTGACCACCAGTGGTCGGCAAAGGGCCAGGCGGCCCGGATCTACAAGACCGAGGTGATCCAGGAGCCAGGGCGGCTGACCAGGGCCGGAGACGGCTACTGCTGGCTGAAGGGATACGCCTATATGGTGCGTACCGGCAGCAACGGGGACCTGATTGCCGAAATCGAGGGCGGCATCAAAAAGGAGGTCAGCGTGGGCTGTTCGGTGGAGCGCTCCATCTGCTCCATCTGCGGCTGTGACCGGACCGTGACCGACTGCGGACACGAGAAGGGGCAGGAGTACGGCGGACAGCTGTGCTGGGCTACCCTGGAAGGGGCCGGCGACGCCTACGAGTTCTCCTTTGTGGCGGTGCCCGCTCAGCCCGGGGCCGGGGTGGTGAAGTCCGTCCGGCGGGACGGCGGTCCTGGGCTGGAGCGGCTGAAGGAGGAGGCCGCCCTGGGGCGGAAGTATCTGGAGCACCTCCGGGGAGAGGTGGTGCGGCTGGCCCTGCTGGCCGACCGGGAGCTGGACGGCCGGGCTATGAAGTCGCTGGCGGACAAGCTGTCCCACCGGGAGCTGGAGGAGCTGAAACAGTCCTTTGCCCGCCGGGCGGAGGAGCGGCTGCCGGTAAAGCCTCAGCTCGCCTATGGAGAGAGAGAGGCCGTCCTGGAGGAGCAGGACCGGGCATTTATGGTTTGATGGTAAAAAGGAGGTAAAACACATGGCTTATTACTACGACAATCTCAAGCTGGACAAGGGCATGTATCAGGAGGCGGGCCGATCCTTCAGCCAGGTGCTGGAGCGTCTGGACCCCAGCGAACGCTACAAGGGCACCGCCTTGGAGGGGCTGGATGCCTTTCAGCGGCAGCTCAAACGCTTCGATATTAAGGTGAGAGGCGCGGGCAGCGACGTGGTGGAGAAGTTCTTCCGCACGTCTGACGCTGCGGTGCTGTTCCCGGAGTACATCTCCCGCACCGTGCGCCAGGGCATGGAGGAGGGGGATATCCTTCCCCAGATCACAGCCGCCGTCACCACCATTGAGGGGCTGGACTACCGCTCCATCACCTCGGAGGCGGCGGGCGAGGAGAAGGAGCTGAAGGAGGTGGAGGAGGGAAACGCCATTCCCGAGACGACCATCAAGGTCCAGGCCAACCTGGTCAAGCTCCACAAGCGGGGGCGGATGCTGGTGGCCACCTATGAGGCGGTCCGCTTCCAGAAGCTGGACCTGTTCTCCGTCACCCTGCGGCAGATCGGTGCCCACATCGCCCGTACCCACCTGGAGGACGCGGTGAAGGTGCTCATCGACGGCGACGGCAACGACAACCCCGCAGAGAAGACCTCCCTGGGCGGGAGCACTTTCGACTACAACGTCCTGGTGGAGTTCTGGGCCAAGTTTGACCCCTATGTGATGAACACCCTGCTGGTGTCCGGCGACGTGATGCTCCAGATGCTCAAGCTGCCCGAATTTCAGAATCCCCTCACCGGGCTGAACTTCCAGGGCACCGGAAAGCTGACCACCCCCTTGGGGGCTGCCCTGCTGCGCACCGGCGTACTGCCCGCCAAGACCGCCGTGGGCCTGGACCGCCGATTCGCCCTGGAGATGGTTCAGAGCGGCGACGTTATGGTGGAGTATGACAAGCTCATCGACCGCCAGCTGGAGCGGGCCGCGATTACCACCATCAGCGGCTTTGCCAAGGTGTTCACCAAGGCCAGCCAGGTGCTGAAGGCCTGAGATGACGGAGAGGATTATGGCCCATTGCAGGGCGATGGGCGCCAGGCCGGACCAGGAGGAGCTGCTGCTCCCCCTGGTTCAGGCGGTGAGTGAACAGCTGGCCAGGCGGCTCAGACCGGGAATCGCGCCGGAGGACTGCGGCCCCGCCTTTTCCCTGGCGGCGGCGATGGCGGCGATGGGCCAGCTGGCCGGGATAACTGGGGAAAATGAGCTGTCATCCTTTACGGCCGGGGAGCTGACAATCAGGAGAGAGACGGGAAACAGAGACGCAGGGGACAGCCTGGTCCGGCAGGCGGAGAGGCTGCTGTCCCCCTGGCTGGAGGACGGCGGCTTCGCCTTTCAGGAGGTGCAGGGATGATGGAACGGCTGTGGAGCGGCATCCTGAACCGCTTTGGAGAGGGTGTGATCCTGTATGCCGGGGCGGTTGAGGCCTCCACGGAGGCGCTGGTGCAGCCCTGTCTGGAGCGGAGCGGAATGCAGGAAGTCCCCGGGCCCGCAGGGCTGGAGCGGCGGGAGCAGTTTCGCTATCTGGGGCCCGCCCTGTACCCCCTTGATACGGATACGGTGGTGGAATGGCGGGGGAAGAAATACCGGGTGCGGCGAGCCCAGCTGGTGGGACAGGGGGTCTGCCCCCACTGGTGGGCGGTGCTGGAGCCCAGAGAGGAGGCGGCGCTGTGAGCACAGGACTGGAGCAGGTCCGGGAGCGGATGGCGGAGTTTCTGAACAGCCGGGGAGTGTCCGCTGTGACCGCCTGGCCGATGGCGCCCCGGCGGGAGCCGGAGAGAACGGTGGCGGTGGTCTCCCTCCGGGGCTGCAAGGTGGAGCCGGGAGGTCTGCAAAATTACCTGGGGGACCGTTTTGATGAGGAGACCGGACGCTGGGAGGAGCGGTATGGCCGAAAGGCCCGGCTTACCCTGGGGCTGGACCTCTACGCCCCGGAGAAGGGGGACGGCCAGGCGGTGCAGTGGGCATTTGACAAGTTGGTCCAGGTCCTCCTGCTGGAAGAGCCGGAGGGACTGGCGGTGGAGGAGCTGTCCTGCGGGCAGACGGTCCGGGACGGGGAGAGCCGCCGGCTCAAGCGGCCGGTGGATGCGGTTTGTACCGCGTGGCTGAGCGCCGGAACCGATGCGGGCGGCGCGTTTACTGATTTTGATTTGAGAGGTGTGATGAAGGTATGAGCATTACGGTACATCAGCGTCCGGGGGTTTACTCCTCCTACGACGCGTCCGCTGTGGTCAGCGGGAGAGGCTCGGGCAGGCTTGTGGGCCTGGCGGCTGTGAACACAGCGGCCCAGGCGGGGACGGTCCAGACCGTTACCAGCTACGATCAGGCGGTGGCCCTGTTCGGCTCCGAAGGCGCTGAGGATATGGCGGAGCTGATCCGGCTGGCCCTGAAAAACGGGGCCTCTGGCGTGGCGGCTGTGGCGGCGGCCAGTGAGGAGGGCTATCAGGAGGCCTTTGCCCTGCTGGCCGGGGTGGAGAATGTCGCTGCCGTCATCTGCGGAAGCGCTGATCTGGCGGTGCAGAAGCTGATGCGCTCCAGCGTGATGGAGGCCTCGGAGCGGCGGCGGGAGCGGCTGTGTGTGGCGGCCGGGGCCGCCGGGGAGAGCGTGACTGAGCTGATCGCCAGGGCCAAGGAGCTGAACCACGAACGGGTGGTATTGGTGGCCCCAGGGGCGGTGGACGGGGATGGAAAGTCCGCCTCTGGGCTGACGCTGGCCGCCGCGGTGGCCGGGGCCATCGCCGGGGAGAGCGACCCCGCCGTCCCCCTGGGCGGCGCGGAGCTGTCCGGGCTGAGCGGGCTGTCCACTCGGCTGGAGGACAACGATGTGGACCTGCTGGTGTTGGGAGGCGTCACCCCCCTGGAGAGCCTGGGCGGGGTGGTGAGCGTGATCCGGGGGGTGACCACCCGGACCACCTCCGGAGGGACGGAGGACGCCACCTGGCGGGACCTGACCGCCATCCGGGTGGTGGATGACGTGATTCCCAGCCTGCGCGGCGCCCTGCGGGCGAAGTTCCGCCGGGCCAAGAACACCGAGCAGAGCCGGGGGGCCATCCGGGCCCAGGTGGTGCTGGAGCTGGAGAACAAGCTGGCCAGGGAGATCATCACCGGCTACGATGGGGTGGAGGTGACAGCCGACAGCGGGGACCCGACCCGGTGCCTGGTGGACTTCTCCTTTGCCGTGGCCTATGGGCTGAACCAGATCTGGCTTACCGCCCACATTACCGTTTGAGGAGGTTGAGATATGAGTGTTCCAGGATTTCCTACCAGCAGCGATATCTACCTGGAGGTAGACGGCGTGCGGGTGGCGGTGGTGCAGAGCTACGCCGCCAAGACCACCAAGAGCAGCTCGGCGGTGGAGGCCTTCGGGGAGCTTGAGCCGGTGGCCACCGTTCCAGGACAGGCGGCCCACGTCATTGAGCTCAGCCGGCTGTATGCCACCGACCAGGCTGTCCGGGACGGCATCGACTTCTACGCCATGGAGGATTTCTCCCTGGTGATCTGCAAGCCCGACCGGAAGATTATCTACTCCGGCTGCCAGTGGAGCGTCATACAGGAGAGCGCCAGCATCGGCAGTATGGTGCTGGAGAAGGTCACGCTGGTGGCCTCCCGGCGCATCGAGATGGGGGTGTAAGGGGTGCCAGCATCTATTTTGGCCCGGAGAGACCGGGTCTGTCTGGAAAATGGCTTCGATCTGCGGCTGCTCTCGGCCCTGGAGGTGCTCCAGGCCAGGCGGGAGGCGGAGGAGCTGGCGAAGGGGGACCGGGAGCGGGCCCTGTGCTCCAACGCCTGCCTGCTGGCCAGGGCGCTGGAGCGGTCAGAGGACCAGACCCCCGTTTTTGCCGGCGGACAGGAGGTGCTGGCCGGGCTGACGGTGGAGGAGATCGCCGCCCTGGCCGGGCGGTGGAGCGCCTTCAGCCGGGAGAACGACCCCGGACTGGAGCTGTCTGGTCAGGCGCTGGAGGAGGTAAAAAAAAACTCCGCGCCGACCCCGGCGAGCGGCTGCGCTGGAGGGTGCTGAGACAGTTTGGCGCGCTGCCCACCGAGGAGCGGGTCAGAGCTATGAAGGGCAGAGACTATCTGTGGTGTCTGGCCAATACCCTGGTGGACCGGGAGGAGGAGCTGGACAGGATGTGTCCCGGCTGCCGGGCCAGGGCGCTGGAGGCGCGGTGTTCGGTGTGCGGCCGGGAGGAAGCCGGCGGGCCGGAGGAGATTGTTAACCCCGCCTTTGACATGGAGCGGTTTGAGGCGCTGAGAGGGGGTGAGCGCCTTGCCTGACTACCTGGAGGAGCTTTTGGACAACGCCGCCGCTCTGCTGGAGCAGGTGAAGCTGCTGGAGCGGGGGCTGTCCGGCCTGACGCCAGGGGCGCGGGCGATGGAGGCTGAGGAGTATGCTCCGGCCGCTGGAGCGGAGACAGGTCGAGGGGAAACCTACAGTAAGTCCTCTGCCTGGATGGACGTTTTTGAGGAAAGACAGGAAGTAAGCCGGATAAAAAATTTAGTTTATGAAGCGGATCGGGCCGAAAACCAGGTGGAAGAGCCGGTTTTCCCCCGCTGGAAGCGGGAGGAGCCGGAGGAGCTCCCACAGTCGGGAGCCTCCTCTCCCCTGTTGGAGCAGCTGGGGCAGCTGGAGCGGGCGGCGTCCGCTCCGGCTTTGCTCCAGGCCGGCGCAGTCAGGACAGCCGGTCCCGGCTTTGATCCGCTCCCCGCAGTCAGGACTGGAGGCGGACTGGGCCCGACCGGATCCGCCGGAGAGGCCTGGAGAGGTGGGGGCGGCCTTGAGGGGTACGCCGCCCCGGAGGAGGAGCTGCGCTGGGCGGAGCGGGCCGACCGGGTCTTCCGCCGGGACAGCCGCCGCTATGACGGAGGCTTTTATCTGTTTTAAAGGAGGAATGGCTGGATGATCTTATCACCCATGCGCTATAAGAGCTACACCTGGCCCCACAATCCCAGGGTGTACTCCATCGACTACCGCCGGACCATGGCGGTGCACAAGAACCCCTTTCAGGGATATCAGCTCCAGGACCTGGGGACCTCCTACCGGGTGATGGAGGGGGAGGGGGAGTTTGTGGGGGCGGGGGCCTACACCGAGTTTCAGCGGCTGGCCTCCGTCTTTTACAGCAAAGGGCCGGGACTGCTGGTCCATCCCCTGTGGCAGGCGGCCAACACCTATTTTGTGGCCCTGCGCCTGGAGCAGGCGCCCCGGCCCGACTATGTGCGCTATTCCTTCCAGTTCTGGGAGGAGAACAGCCAGTACGGCGGGCTGGCTGCGCAGACTGCGGGGCCGGTCCGCTCCGGAGAGACCGGCGCTGGAGGCAGAAGCCAGCCGGTCTATCACACCGTGGCGCGGGGGGAGACCCTGTGGGCGCTGTCCAGCCGGTATGGCGTGAAGCTGGAGGAGCTGACGGCCCTCAATCCCCAGATAAAAAACCCCAACCTGATTCAGGCGGGGCAGGAGGTGCGGATCGGGTGACAGCCTATGTGACAGACGCCGGGGGCCGTCGCTGGACCCTGCCGCCGGCAGCGGCCTGGCGGCTGGAGTACACCGCCGGCACGCCCTGCGACAGCTTTTGGCTGCGCTGCCCCTGGGATGGGAGCAACGAGGCCAGGCCGGAAAGCTGGGTGGGCTTTGCCGCGGAGCAGGACGGGGAGCGGGTGTTCACCGGCCTGGTGGATGAGTGTGAGGTGAGCGTGGACGGCCGGGGCAGCCTGCTGGAGGTGTCTGGCCGGGGGATGGCCGCCCGGCTGCTGGACAACGAGGCCTTGGGGCAGGACTACCTCAACGCCACCCAGGAGGACATCCTCCGGGACCACGTGACCCCCTACGGCATTGCGGCGGCGCCGGGCGCCGCCCTCAGCCCGGTGGCTCAATTCTCGGTGACCACCGGGAGCAGCGAGTGGTCGGTAGTCTATGACTTTGCGCGGTATTACGGAGGCGTGGCCCCCCGGTTTGACCGGGAGGGCCGGCTGGTGCTGACGGGCTGGAAGGACAGCCGGGAGCTGGTGGTGGACGACAGAACCAGCCTGATCTCCCTGCTCCGCCGGGACAGGCGGTATGGGGTCTTGTCTCAGGTGCTGGTGCGGGACCGGTGGAGCGGCCGGGTGGAGGCGGTGAACAATGCCGCCTTTCAGCGGGCGGGGGGACAGGCCCGCAGGGTTATCACCATGCCTACCCGGAGCAGCTACAAGACCATGCGCTACTCCGGGCAGTTTCAGCTGAACAAGTCCGCCGCCGGGCTGGTGCAGGTGGAGCTGACGGTGGGTCAGGCCTTCTGCGCCTGGCCAGGGGACCTGGTGACCCTCCGGCGCACCGGCTGGGACTGGAACGGCCGGTATCGGGCCGCCCAGGTGACGGTGGGCATGGACGAGGGGGGCTGCTGGAGCCGCCTGGAGCTGGCAGCCCCCGACTTTGTGGTGTAGCGAAGCGGCTAAATTTTGGATGAGGTGATGTGAGATGTGGACATCGGAGCGCAATCGAAACCTGCCGGCGCGGGAAGCGGCGGCGGAGCTGGGGACGGTGACTCTGGGAGGGGACCCTGCCGGGGTCAGCCTGGGAGGCGAGCGGCGGTGGCTTACCGTCTACGGCCCTGGCGGCTACAGCTGGAGGCCCACGGCGGGGGACAAGGTGCTGGTGCTCAAGGCCGGCGCGGAGGGGGAGTCCCCCTGCATCCTGGGCACCACCCAGGGGGAGGAGGAGCTGAGGCCCGGCGAGGTTCGGCTGGCTGGGTGCGGCAGCGCCATCCACCTGGGAGAGGACGGGGTGAGCCTGACCGGTCAGGTGTATATCAACGGACAGACCCTGGAGGAGCTGATCGCGGCGATTGTTGACGGTGCTTAAGGTTGGGAGGATGTGGATGGAGCGGAAATTGATCCGGGGGGACTACGTCCCTGACGGGAGGGGCGGTTTGATTGGTCTGGACGGCGGCCAGGAGGTGCTGGCCAGGGTGCTCTACCGCCTGACGGCCCGGCGCGGGAGCTTCCCCTTTCTGCCTGAGCTGGGCAGCAGGCTGTATCAGCTGGGGCGGGAGAAGCCCTCTGAGCGGCCGGCACTGGCGGCCCAGTATGTGGCGGAGGCGCTGCGGGAGGAGACCGATCTGGCGGTGCGCTCGGTGGAGCTGAGGCAGGATGGGGCGGCCGGCCGGCTTACCGTCTATCTGGACTGGCAGGGGGAGATGCTCACCGCCCGGGTGACACTGCCAGTCCTGTAGGGGCCGCCGCCCGCGGCGGCCTGGCGTGACAAATGAGAACGGGGCGGCGTACTCGCCGCCCCAACGGGAGGAAAACAAGTGAAAACAGCGGAGGAAATTTATCAGGAGATGCTCTCCTGCTTTGGAGGACGGACCGGGCTGGAGCCCCGGGAGGGGTGCGACCTGTCCGCCCGGTTTTACGCCCTGGCGGCTCAGGTCTGTGCCCTGTACATCCAGACCGACTGGGTGGTCCGCCAGGCCTTCCCCCAGACGGCGGAGGGGGAATATCTGGACCGCCATGCCCAGCTGCGGGGGCTGGAGCGGAAGCCGGCGGTTGCCGCCGAGGGAACGGTGCGCTTTACCGCGGGGGAGGCCCTGGACGGCGTCCGGCTCATCCCCAAGGGGACGGTGTGTATGACAGCGGGGCTGATCCGCTTCGAGACCACGCGGGAGGCGGTTCTGGAGGCCGGGGCCCTGAGGGTGGATGTACCGGTGCGGGCCCTGGAGGCGGGGGCGGCGGGCAACGTGTCCGCCGGAGCCATCGTGTCTATGGCGGTGGCCCCCATCGGAATCTCCTGGTGCACCAACCCCAAGCCCCTTGCAGGCGGGGCGGACGGCGAGGGGGACACCGCCCTGCGGGAGCGGGTGCTGGACACATTTAAGCGGCTGCCCAACGGGGCCAACGCTGCTTTTTATCAGCAAGGGGCGCTGTCCTTTGAACAGGTTGCGGCCGCGGCGGTGATCGCCAGACCGCGGGGCGTGGGGTCTGTGGACGTGGTGCCCGCCACCCTGGAGGGGGTGCCCGGCCAGGAGCTGCTGGAGGCGCTGAGAGATTACTTTCAGGAGCGGCGGGAGATTGCCGTGGACCTGATAGTCCGGGCCCCCGAGACCAGAACGGTAAATATTGCTGTGCAGGTGGAGACTGAGGAGGGCCGGGATAAGGAGCAGGTGTTGGAGCGGGTGAGAAGCACCATTCAGGGCTGGTTCACCGGGAAGCTGCTGGGCCAGGATGTGCTGCTGGCCCGGCTGGGCAGTCTGATCTACAGCTGTGAGGGCGTGGTCAACTACACCATCTCCGCCCCCGGGGCGGATGTCCCGGTGGAGCAGGACCAGCTGCCGGTGCTGGGTACGCTGAGTGTGGAGGAGAGGGCATGAGTCACGCTGTATATCTGAGAGACCTGCTGCGGCCCTTGGGCGTTTATGACCTGGAGGCCCCCTTCAGCGGCGGCGAGCTGGACGCCCAGGGAGAGGCCCTGGATGGCGTGCTGGCCTGGCTGGAGGAGGTTCAGCGGGAGGGCTCGCTGGCCACGGCGGAGAGCTGGGGGCTGGAAAAAATCGCTTCTCTGTTTGTCCGCCGCCCAGTGGCGGCCCAGCCCCGAAAGCTGGCCGCCGCCCTGGCCGCCCTCCTGCGCATCGGTGGGGACAGCTTTACACTGGCCGCGCTCAACGACACCATCTCGGGCTGCGGCATTCCCGCCGTGGTGAAGGAGCGGGGAAAAGGGCAGGTGGCCGTCTCTTTCCCCGGCGTGGCCGGGGAGCCCGAGGGCTTTCAGGCGCTGAAAAAGATTATTGAGGACATCCTGCCCACCCACTTGGGGATTGAGTACGACTTCTGGTTTCTCACCTGGGCGGAGCTGGAGGACAACTTTTCCAGCTGGCAGGCCATTGAGGACCTGGAGCTGTCCTGGACCCAGCTGGAGACCTTTGTGGAGTATCTATAAAAATTGCCCCGCCGGCGAACCGGCGGGGCAATTTTTTAGGTCTGGCGGGGGGATTGGGATAGAAAACGGAGAAATCCGGCCATGAGCGCGGCAAGGCACTGAGACAGCCAGAGGGTGAAAACCGACAGCAGAATATTCAGAAGGAGAAAGGCGGCGGCGGACCGCCAGTAGCTGCGGACGGGGATGACCGGGCCGTAGAGGTGGAGGAAAAAGCACTGGTTCAGATAGACGCCGTAGCTGATTTTTCCCAGAAAACCGGAGACCGGATTGTCCAGCAGGCGGGTGAGAAGGCTGTTCCCCAGAAGGACGCTGAGCGCCAGCAGAGCCAGCAGGGCGGTGGCAATGAAGTCCCAGGGGCTGCGGTAGGTGCGGTACATAAGCAGCAGGAGGACCAGCAGCAGGCCGGCCTCCAGGACTGTGGAGGCCAGGGCGAAGCGGCCCTGAAGGATGGGCCTCAGCCTCCGGACCAGGCAGGAGACCACGCACCCCAACGCCAGCCCGGCAATCACCCGCCACAGGCCCTGGGACGCGGCTGGAGCGGGGGACATGGTGCAGTCCAGGGTGCCGCAGTATTGGGCGAACAGGGAGAAGAGCACCGGGGCTGCGAAGGCCATGGCAATGGGAAAGTGGTCCTTCCAGGCCAGGCCCAGCCAGTACAGCAGGACAGAGCCGAGAAACAGGGCGCTTACATACCAGAACAGCAGCACCACAAAGGAGGTCCCGAAGCTCTGGAGAAGAAACCACTCGAAGAAGCCGTCTCTGACCAGCTCCTTTAGTGTCAGGGTGTGCAGGAAGCAGACCCGCAGAGAGAGGAAGGCGATGAGAGTGAGCAGGTAGTGGGGGTAGAGGCGGGCGAAGCGCCGGGCGGCAAAACGGCAGGTCAGGTCGGGGAGCGCGCCCCCAGCCTCCAGCGCAGACCGGCCCCGCCGGATGGACTCCATGAGAAAACAGCCGCTGATGATGGAGAAAAATTCCACCCCCAGATAGCCAGCGTTGAAATAGCCCGTGGGCTCTGAGAAGCCGCCCTTGATCCGGAAGTGGAACAGACAGACTACGATGGAGAAGAGAAAACGGTAGAACTCAATGGCCCTGCTTCGGGACGGCTCAGTCACGGCGGCGCCTCCTTCCCCCCCGCCGGGCGGGAGATGTTTGGAATATTATAGCACAGGAGTGAGAGAAAGGGAAGCGCTTACCGTTTTCCGTCTTGTATGTTTTGCTGAAAGAATGATTGATACAGTCAAAGAGGAATATAGGAAGAAGCATCCATGACTTCATATTTGCTGGGGAGCTGCCTGTAAAGGGAGCTCCCCGCTTTTCGTTTTATGATATAATGTCAGAGACAAGCTGTGCCGTCCAGTTACGCTATCAAACCGTCCAGTCACGTCAACCGGGCTTACTCTGACGGCCATTTGAACGAATAAACAGGTAGAGGAATATCGCCATGATAAGAATCGCAATTTGTGATGATGAAGCCCCCACCCGCGCCTACCTCGCGTCCCTGATCCGGGCGCAGGACTGCGCCTGCCAGGTTGTGGAGTACGCCTCCGCCAATGACTGCCTTGCCGGCCACCGGGGAATTGACCTGCTCTTTCTGGACATTGAGCTGAGCACCACCGGCCCGGATGGCATGGCGCTGGCCCGCCAAATCAGGGAGAGCAATCCTGCCGCCCCGCCGGTTATTATCTTTGTGACCGGCTATGAGCGGTATGTGTTTGACGCCTTCGACGTGGGCGCGTTCCAATACCTGCTGAAGCCAGTGGACGAGAAAAAGTTTGCCCAGGTATTTGCCCGCGCCGTGGAACAGATCAAGGCGGGCCGTGTTCAGCCGAAGCTTTCCCAAGCGCTCACGCTGCAATCTGCTGGCGCCAGCCGAACCGTACCGCTGGACAGCATTTATTACATCGAAAGCAGCAATCACAAGGTAGTGCTGCGTCTGAAGGACGGGGAATTTTCCTGCTACGCGAAAATCCGGGACTTGGAGGCGGAGCTGGGCGATCAATTCTTCCGCGTCCACAAGGGCTATCTCGTCAACCTCGCCTATGTGGAGGGGTACAGCAAGACGGAGCTGACGCTGACCAATGGGGAGAAGCTGTTGATTTCCAAATACAAATACCAGGACTTCGTGAAAGCCTACCTCCGCTTTGTGAAAAGGGGGGACGGTCTATGAGCGAGACAGGGTTTCGTATCTTCAATCAGGCATTTTCCGCTGGGGCGGAGTTGACCTACGCCGCCCTGCTCACCGCCTTTTTCCGGCCTTTCGTTCTCCGGGACAAACGGCGGCGCGGGCTGCTCCTTGTTTTTTCCGTCTACATTCTGTTTGAGATCGTCTGCAACCGGGCGGCGCTGCCCCAAGGCTCCTTTGGGCTGGCCTTGATGGTGATGCTGCTGGCGGTATCCAGGTGGATCGGCCTGGAAAAGCCGTCCGTGTTCCTCCTGACGCTGCTCTACTTCAACGCCAGAATTTCCAGCGGTCTGATGGTGCAAAGTCTGTATTTTATTGTGGAGCGGTCAGTCCCCTACCGCCTGGAACCG